>NZ_JBAMDH010000006.1:0-164559 GCF_036961685.1 Massilia sp. DD77 | reverse complement strand
GGTATCGATCACCGCGTTGGCGTTTGTGTTTCAGGCCACTGGCCTGAAACACCCCGCCCACCCTACGATTCAGAGTCCGGCCATAAAGGCCATGACACCGCTTGCGAAGGCCTCTGGTTGCTCGATGCCGCCCAGGTGGGACGCGCCTTCCAGTACCGTCAGCCGGGCGCCCGGAATGCCTTCGGCGAGCGCCTGCGCCATGTCGAGCGGCGTGCCCTGGTCCAGGTCCCCCGCCACGACCAGGGTCGGCACCGCGATCCCATTCAGGCGGTCGGCCGTGTCCACCGTTCCGACCGCATTGCAGCAGCCGACATAGCCAAGGGGATCGGTGCTGACCAGACGACGGCGATAGCGCGCGACGGTCGCCGGATGCCGGGCGCGGAAGCCGTCGTGGAAGTAGCGTGCCATGACCGCGTCCGCGATCGCCTCGATGCCTTGCTCGCGCACGGTCGCGATGCGCTGATCCCACACGGCGCGGATGGGCTCCGGATAGCGGCTGGTCGTATGCGCCAACACCAGTCCTCGTACCAGGCTTGGGTGGCGCAGCGCCAGTTCCTGTCCCGCCATCCCGCCCATCGACAGGCCGATCCATATCACCGGGCCGGTATCCAGCTCGCGCAGCAGCCGCGCGGCGTCGTCTGCCAGGTCGGCCATGCTGTACAGGCCCTCGGGCGAAGCCGAGCCGCCGTGGCCGCGGTGGTCGTAGGCGATCACGCGGCAGTCGGCGGCCAGCGTGTTGGCCAGCTCGTCCCACATGGACAGGTCGCAGCCCAGCGCATGGCTCAGCACCACCGTATGGCGCGGCGCCTTTCCGCTGCGCGGCTCCCGCACCGTGTAATGGATTGCCGGCGCGCTTTCCGTACGCCCCGAGCGCCCCACGCCAGGATGGCAGGCGGCGGCCGGTTGCGCGGGGTCGAGCGCATAGCCGATCCGGGCGCCGACTTCGCGCAGGATCTGCTGGGTGTGAGTGAAGGCGGTGTTCGCGGCCGGGACGCCCGCATAGATGGCCGACTGCATCAGGATTTCCTTGATCTCGTCGGGGCTCAGGCGGCTGCCTTCCTCGCCCAGCAGGGCGGCCCGGATATGCAGCTCGAACTCTTCCCAGCGCCCGAGGGCGATCGTGATCGCCAGGACGATGGCGCGGCGGGTCTTGTGTTCCAGGCCGGGGCGGCCCCAAATCTCGTTCCAGGCGAAGCGCGTGATCAGGTTCTGGAAATCGGCGTTGAAACTGGTGGCGTTCGACAGCGAACGGTCGACCCAGGCGTCGCCGAGGACGTTGCGGCGGTTGCGCAGACCGCGCTCCAGGTCGTGGTCGAAGGGATCGTGGCTCATGCGGTTTCCTGTTGGTGGAAGGGGTGGGAGCGGTCGAGCGCCTGCATCGCGGCGCCGAGCCTGGCCAGCTGCTGGCCGGCAAGCCGCTGTGCGGGAGCGGTCGCCGCGACCGGGTCGAACAGGGCCGCCAACGCAAGCGGATCGACCTGTCGGCACAGCGCGGCGTCGGCGTCGAGCGTCTCGAGCAGCAGGTCCTTGAGGTGGCGGCCCTCGGCGACGGCGCGCCGGGTCAGCCGTTCCAGCAGCGCGTGGGCCTCCGGCCGGCCGATCGCCGCGGCCAGGTGGGCCGATGCGGCTTCCGCGAACACCAGGCCGTCGAGCGCGTCGATATTCTCCAGCATGCGTGCTTCGTCCACCGTCAGGCCTGCCATGGCGTCATTCAGCGCACGCAGGGCGCCGTGCGCGGACAGGAACAGGGAAGGCCACTCGGCCAGTTCCGCCTGCCAGGTGCCGAGGCCGCGCTCGTGCTCCTGGCTCATGCAGGCCAGCAGGGCTGCGGCATGCTGGGGCGTCCGGCGCGCCGCCGCCAGCGCGATCATCGCCGACACCGGGTTGCGCTTGTGCGGCATGGCGGACGAACCGCCGCGGCCGTTGCCGGAGGGCTCGGCCAGTTCCGCGATCTCGCCCTGGGCCATCAGGCTCAGGTCGGTCGCCAGCTTGCCGAGGCTACCTGCCAGCACCGCCACTTCCATGCCGAGCCGCACCCAGTCGTCGCGCTGGGTATGCCAGACGGTCTCGGCTGCCTGCAGGCCGAGCGTACGCGCCATGCGTGTGGCGACCGGCGCGCCGTGCTGGTCCAGCACCGCCAGGGTGCCCACGGCGCCGCCGAGCTGCAGGCGCAGGGCGTGCCCGGCCGCTTCGCGCAGGCGCGTGCGCGCCCGCACCAGCGGCGCCAGCCAGCCGCAGGCCTTGTAGCCGAAACTGGTGACCTGGGCCGGCTGCATCAGGGTGCGCGCCAGCACCGGCGTGGCCAGGTGCCGGCGGGCCAGATCGAGCAGGTGGCCGGTGAGGTCGTGCAGGCCGTCGTCGAGCAGTTGCAAGGCTTCGCGCGTCACCAGCACCATGGCGGTGTCGACCACATCCTGGCTGGTGCTGCCCCAATGGACCTTGCGCGCCGCTTCCTCGTCGTACAAGGCCACCGTACGGGTCAGCTCCTTGACCAGCGGGATCGCCAGGCTGCCGGCCTTGCGGCTTGCATGGATCAGGGCGGGAATGTCGTACAGCTGCGCATTGCACATGCCCGCGATCGCACTGGCCGCGGACGGCGGCATCAGGCCTTCGTCGGCCTGGGCCCGCGCCAGCGCGCTCTCGAAGGCCAGCATGGCCTGCACCACCGCCGCGTCGTCGAAGACGGCGATCATGTCGGACGTGGTCAGGAAACTGTCGAAGATCGAAACACTCACT
Source organism: Massilia sp. DD77 (assembly GCF_036961685.1). Classification (NCBI taxonomy): domain Bacteria; kingdom Pseudomonadati; phylum Pseudomonadota; class Betaproteobacteria; order Burkholderiales; family Oxalobacteraceae; genus Massilia; species Massilia sp. DD77. Next base: position 161,823 of record NZ_JBAMDH010000006.1, on the reverse strand, counting down.
GCGGCTCCTGTCCTGTGGCGCTCATACGTAGTCGAAAAAGGCGGTTTCCTGCGCGCCCTGCATCCGGATATCCCAGCGGTACTGTCCGTCCCCGAGCTTGCGCGCCAACAGCGTGGGGCGGCGTGTTTCCGGCACCTGGTTCAGTATCGCCGATTGCGCCAGGCCGCTGTCGTCCTCGAGGAAGACGGCAGTGAACTGGTGCTTCAGCAGGCCGCGCGCAAAGACGGTGACATACATGACCGGCTCCCCGCGGGTGGCCGGCTCAGGCATGGACAGGCGCAGCGCGAACTCGCCGGCGGCGCCGCTCGGCACGCGGCGAAAGCCCGGGATCGGCTGGCTGGCCTCGGCGGCCGCGCCTTGCGGCGTCCAGGCTTCGATCTGGGCGTCGTCGATCGGGTTGCCCTTGCCGTCGTAGATGGCGCCGCTCACCAGGATGGTCGGCGCGCTGGTCTCCAGGCGAGTCGGGGTGCAGCCGTCGACCGCCCATTGCCAGGCTTCGTGAGAGAAAGGGCCGATGGTTTGCGAGGTGGTGATCTTGCTCATGTGCTTCTCCTTACAGGCCCATCGGGGTGGCGTCGCGTCCGCGCAGGACGATGTCGAATTCGTAGCCGAGCATTTCGGCGCCGACCGTGTGCTCCAGGCTGAAGCGCGCGACCAGGCGCCGGCGCGCGGCGTCGTCGGGCACGCTCTGGAAGATCGGATCGTAGTCGAACAGCGGATCGTTCGGGAAGTACATCTGGGTCACCAGGCGCTGGGCATAGACGTTGCCGAACAGCGAAAAGTGGATGTGGGCAGGACGCCAGGCCTTGTCGTGGTTGCCCCATGGGTAGGGGCCGGGCTTGATGGTGACGAAGCGGTAGCGGCCCTCTTCATCGGTCAGCATCTTGCCCAGGCCGTAGAAATTCGGGTCGAGCGGCGCCGCATGCTGGTCCTTCTTGTGCCAGTAGCGGCCGGCCGAATTGGCCTGCCAGACTTCGACCAGCGAGTTGCGCACCGGCTTGCCGTCTTCGTCCAGTACCCGGCCGGTCAGGACGATCTTCTCGCCCAGCGGCTCGCCCTGGCCGTGGCGGGTCAGGTCGGCGTCGTTCGGCAGCAGCAGGCGCGGGCTGGTGGCGATGTTCCGCGTGACCGGCTCCGGCGCCTGGATACGCAGGGCCGGCTGGGTCGGGCCGCGCGGGATCGTGGACTTGTAAGGCGGGTAGATCAGTTCGGGATAGACTCCCGGCGCGATGGCGTCGAATTTCACGGCACGTCTCCTTCGGGTTTATGGGTGCGTGCAAAAATGGTAGGCGCAGGACATGGCCCCCCACAAGCCGGGAAATTATCGCGGCATTCGGAATGCGCACACTTTGTGCGATACTCGCACAAATGACCATGTTTTCTCTTCCATGAACGACGGGACGAACCAGCCGGCTGAGCGCGATCTCGTCGGCGGCCTGGAAAAGGGCTTGAAGGTGATCGAAGCCTTCGACCAGGAGCGCTCACGCCTCTCGATCGCCGAAGTCGCCGACGCCACGGGCCTCACGCGCGCCGCCGCGCGCCGCTACCTGATCACCCTGACCCACCTGGGCTACATGCGCCACGAGAACAAGCTGTTCTCGCTGACGCCGGCGGTGCTGCGCCTGGGCCAGTCCTACCTGCATTCGGCGCGCCTGCCGCGCATCGCCCAGCCGCTGCTGTACCGGCTCGCCTACTCGCTGGGCGAGGCGGCTTCGGTCGGCGTGCTCGACGGCGACCAGCTGGTCTGCGTGGCGGCGGTGAGCGCCGGCCAGCTGGTGTCGGGCACCCTGCAGCCGGGCACGCGGGTGCCGGCCTATTGCACCGCGAACGGCCGCATGCTGCTGGCCAGCCTGCCGCCCGAGCAGATCGCGCGCTTCCTGGATGAGGCCCAGCCCGAGCAGATTACCCAGCACACCATCGTCAACAAGGAGCGCCTGGGTCTCGAGATCGCGCGCGCGCGCGCCCAGGGGTATGCGCTGGTGGACCAGGAGCTGGAACTGGGCCTGCGCACCATCGCCGTCCCGGTCCGGAACTTCCGCGGCGACGTGGTGGCGGCGATGAACGTCAGCGTGCACGCCAACCGCCTGCCGGCCAGCCAGCTGGTCGAACGCTGCCTACCGGCGATGATCAAGATCCAGGTCGAATTGAACGCCTTGCTCTAGGGATGCACTGATGTATTCTGGCGTGCAGGAATCGGTCACGAAAAACGTGCCCGGCAAGGCCTCGCCGGCCGCGCGCAAACCGGAGCGATACCCCGTGTATCGCGAGGATTTGCAACGCCGCTGGGCGCATTTTGTCGTGGCCGAGGCCGTCGCCATGAATGAATCAGTGCTTCCCTAGTCCCTGGCCTGGAGCCGGAAGTCCTTGGGCGAGACCTTCATCAGCTTCTTGAACAGGCGGCTGAAATAGGCGGGGTCCTGGAAACCCAGTTCGTAGGCGATGCTGGCGACGCTGGCCGGAACGTAGGTGAGTTTGCGGCAGGCCTCGAGCATCAGGCGCTCCTGAGCGAGTTCGAAGGCCGACTTGCCGGCCAGCTTCAGGCACAGGCGGTTGAGCCGCGTGGGCGAGATGCGCAGCAGATCGGCGTACTGCCCGACCTGCCATTGTTCCTTGTAGTGGCGCTCGACTTCGACGCGGAAGCGGCTGAACAGCTCGAAGTCGCCGCGCCCGCTGCTGTCGGCGATGCGGCGCTCGGCCTGTACCCGGACCAGCATGAGCAAGACGCTGCGCGCCAGCCAGTCGAGCATCAGCGCATGGCCCTGGCGCGGCCAGCTCGATTCCGCGATCAGGTTCTGCAGCAAGGCCTCGATCCGCGCGCGCATGTCCGGCACCCCGCCCAGGCCGATGGCGAGCGGGTCGACGAACAGCGAGGAAAACAGGCCGCCTTCGTCGAACAGCAGGTTCTGGTCGATGGTCAGCACATAGCCCTGGGCCTCTTGCGAAAAATCGAAGCCGTGCGGGAGCGAGGGATGGATCGTCAGCGCTACCGGTCCTTCACACTGCCACAGGTCGCCGTCGATGTTGGCACGCACCTCGCCGCCGAATAAAAAAAGTACCTGAAACAGGCCGGCGTGGGTATGGGTGCCGATGTGCCAGTCGTACTGGCGGCTGCGCGTTTCGATCAGTTCGATGTGCACGCCTTCGGCATTCGTGCCCCGCGTGGACTCGCCGTACAGGGCGAAGATGGGGATCTCGGCGGGAAGGGGAGCGGGGCTGGTCGGCATGTCACGGGTAATGGCGGAAAAACGGTGTGTGTAAAAATAGTACAAGTATTTTCGGGATTGATCCATTCTTATCCGTGTCCGCCGGCACTACGATGATGTCATTCAAAACACATCGGAGACATCACCATGCGCACCCAGGTCGCCATCGTCGGCGCCGGCCCCGCCGGCCTGCTGCTATCCCATCTGCTGCACCTGAACGGCATCGAGTCGGTCGTGCTGGAGTCGCGCAGCCGCGCCGAGATCGAGGCCACCATCCGCGCCGGCGTGCTGGAACAGGGCAGCATGGACATCCTCAACGAGGCCGGCGTCGGCGAACGCATGCGCAAGGAAGGCATGCTGCACCACGGCTTCGAACTGGCCTTCGGCGGCCGGCGCCACCGCGTCGACCTGACTGAACTGACCGGCAAGGCGATCACCGTCTACCCGCAGCACGAAGTGATCATCGACCTGGTGGCGGCGCGCCTCGCCGCCGGCGGCCAGCTGCTATTCGAGACCAGCGAGGTGAAACTGCACGAGGTGGACAGCGCTCAGCCCTCGGTCAGCTTCGTGCATTCCGGCGAAGCGGGACGGATCGTGGCCGATTTCGTGATTGGCTGCGACGGCTTTCATGGCGTGTCGCGGCCCATGATCCCGGAAGGCGTACGCGAGGATTTCCAGCGCATCTATCCATTCGGCTGGTTCGGCATCCTGGTCGAGTCGGCGCCATCCTCGGATGAGCTGATCTACGCCCAGCACGAGCGCGGCTTCGCCCTGGTCAGCACCCGCTCGCCCACGGTGCAGCGCTTGTACTTCCAGTGCGACCCGCAGGACAAGACCGGGAACTGGTCCGACGACCGCATCTGGGCCGAGCTGCACGCGCGTCTGGAGCACAACGACGGCTGGAAGCTGAAGGAGGGGCGCATCTTCCAGAAAGGGATCATCGGCATGCGCAGCTTCGTGTGTGCGCCGATGCGCCACGGCCGCCTGTTCCTGGCCGGCGACGCGGCCCACATCGTGCCGCCAACCGGCGCCAAGGGCATGAACCTGGCGATCTCGGACGTGAAGCTCCTGTCGCGCGCGCTCGCCGGCTTCTACAGGGATGGCAGCCGGGAGCTGCTGGACAGCTACTCGAGCGACGCGCTCAAGCGCGTCTGGCGCGCCGAGTACTTCTCCTGGTGGATGACGCGCATGCTGCACAGCTTCGCCGACGCTTCGCCCTTCGAGCGCCGCATGCAGCGCGCGGAGCTGGAGAACGTGGTGTCTTCGCGCGCGCTGCGCACGGCGCTCGCGGAGAACTACGTCGGCGACTTCTAGCGTGCCGCCTGGCCGTGCAGGAATGCCTGCAGCTGGTCGCGCGGCAGCGGACGGCTGAACAGGTAGCCCTGGAACGCGCTGCAGCCGCAACGGCCCAGCAGCTCGCGCTGCGCCGGCGTCTCGACGCCTTCGGCGATGACGTCGATCCGCATCGCCCGCCCGAGCGAGATGATGGCGTCGACGATGGCCAGGTCGCGCCGGTCGCTCAGCAGGTTGCGCACGAAGGACTGGTCGATCTTGAGCTGGTCGAGCGGCAGCCGCTTCAGGTAGGTGAGCGAGGAATAACCGGTGCCGAAATCATCGAGCGAGAAGCAGACCCCGTGCTTTTTCAGCTGCCTGATCTTGCCGATCGCGTTCTCGACGTCCTCCAGCAGCATCGACTCGGTCAGCTCGATCTTGAGGCGCTGCGGAGCGGCACCGGACTCGGCCAGCACCGCCAGCACGTCGGCCACGAAGTCCGGCTGGCGGAACTGCAGCGCGCTGACATTGATTGCGACATGCACGTCCGCGGTCGCAGGGTCGGACGCCATCCGCACCAGTTGCGCGCAGGCTTCCTCCAGTACCCAGCGTCCCAGCGGCAGGATCAGGCCGGTGTCCTCGGCCAGGGGGATGAATTCGGCCGGCGACACCATGCCGCGCTCGGGATTCTGCCAGCGCACCAGGGCCTCGACGCCGGTGACCGTCCCCTCGCTGTCGAGCTGCGGCTGGTAGTGGAGCAGGAATTCGCCCCGCTGCAGGCCGCGGCGCAGTTCGGCTTCGAGCCCGGCGCGCGCAAGCGCCGCCGCCTGGATCTTCGGATCGAAGAAGCGGACCGTGTTGCGGCCCGCCGCCTTGGCCTGGTACATCGCCAGGTCCGCGCGCTTGAGCAATTCGGTGGTGGTCGAGGCCACGTCGCCGAACAGGGTCACACCGATACTCGGCGTGATGTGGCGCTCGTGGCCGCCGAGGTTGAAGGAGCCGCTCAGGGCATCCCGTATCCGGCGTGCGACCTCGCTGGCGTGCGGCGCGGCCCCCTCCTTGCAGGCGCCGATGTCTTCGAGGATGATGACGAACTCGTCGCCCCCGAGCCGGGCCACCGTATCGCGCGCGGCGACGCTGGCGACCAGGCGCTTGGCGACCAGGTCGAGCAGCAGGTCGCCATTGTCGTGGCCGATCGTGTCGTTGATCACCTTGAAGTTGTCGAGGTCCAGCAGCAGCACGGCGCCGATGCGCGCGACCCGCGTGTGCAGGGTCACGGCATGCGCCAGGCGGTCCATGAGCAGTTGCCGGTTCGGCAGGCGCGTCAGGGTATCGTAGAAAGCCAGCCTGCCGATTTCCTCGTAGGCCAGCTTCATGTCGTGGATGTCCGTGGTGGTGCCGTACCACCTGACGATGTGTCCCTTCCCGTCGCGGATCGGCATCCCCTTGGCCAGGTGCCAGCGGTAGGTCTGGTCGGCGCGGCGCAGGCGGTATTCGGCCGAGAACACCCCGCCGGAGCGCACCGAGTCCATCCAGGTAGCGATGGTGCGCTCGACGTCGTCCGGGTGCAGCAGCTCGATCCATTGCTCGCCGATGCGGCTGAGGTCCGGAATGCCCGCGTAGTCGAGGATAGCCTGGTTGGCGAAATCGATCTCGCCGTCGGAGGTCGCCGACCAGACGATGTAGGGCATGGCGTCGGCCAGCTGGCGGAAGCGCTCGCGCTGCGGCTCGGCGGCGTCGCGCCTGTAGCGGCCAAGTTCGAGCCGCGCCATCACCGCCTGCGCAAGGGTGCGCAGGCCCTCGAGCTGGTCCGGCGTGGGCGCCCGGTGCACACGGTCCATCACCGCCAGTGCGCCAAGGACGAAGCCGTCGGGCGTGACGAGCGGCGCGGCGGCATAGAAGCGCCATGCGTCCGTCTCGGCGTCCGCCGTACCGGGACGCGGCAGATTCATGTCGGGAAGCACGAGCCCGTCGTGATCCGCCAGCACCCGCGCGCACAGCGAATCGGCGCGCTCCATCTCGGTCAGGGCGAGGCCGACAGCCGCCTTGCGCCACTCGCGCTTCGCGTCCAGGAAACAGATCGCGGCCATGGACGCACCGCACAGCGCCGCCGCCAGGCGCGCCAGCCGGTCGAAGCATTCCTCGGGACCGGTATCGAGGATGTCGTAGCTGTGCAGCGCCCTCAGGCGGCTTGCTTCGTTCGGATCGTCGAATGACATGGTCGGCCGATGAAGTTGACAGGTGCGCCATGGCAGGCATGATGCTGCCCTGGCCAGGCGCACTTCATTCTAGCCAATCCGTCAACCGGGCCTTGTATGATTGCTTTTGAGTAATGAATCCTCAATGCCACTTGACGGGCATCAGCATCTTCGAGCGGCACCAGCGCGCCACCATGTGGCCCAGCATGCGCGGCAGGCCGACATGCGACATCACGTAGCGCTCGTAGGTCATGCGGTACATGAGGCTGGCGATGGCGCCGCGCACCCGCAGGTTGCGCTTGCCGACCGCGCGCAGCAGGATCCCGACGGTGCCCGAGCGTCCCAGGGTGACCAGGGTGCCGTAGTCGCGGTAAGCGAAGCGGGGCGGCGCGGCGCCGGGTCGCCGGGTCAGCAGCCCGGCCAGGAAGGCCGACTGCTGGCGCGCCGCCTGGGCAGTCGGCGGAATCATCTGGCTGCGGTCCGGCTGCACCAGCGAGCTGCAGTCGCCCATCGCATACACGCGCGGGTCGTCCACGGTCTGCAACTGCTCGTCGACCAGGATCTGCCCGTTGCGGTTGGCGCCCAGGGCCGGCGCAATGGCGAGCTGGGGGCCGCGCACGCCGGCCGCCCACACGGTGAGCGCCGCCGGGAACACCCGGCCGTCCTCGGTGCGCACCTCGTGCGGGCCGACTTCCGAGACGGCGGCGCGGGTGCAGAGCTCGATGCCCAGTCCCCTGAGCTTGCGCACCGCCAGCGCCGAGACGGCGGGGTCCAGGCCGGGGAGCAGGCGCTGCCCGCGCTCCAGCAGGCGGATGCGCACCTGGCGCGAGGCGCCCAGCCCGCTGAGGCGGTATTTCACCAGGGTGTCGACCGTGTGGCGCAGGTCGGCCGCCAGTTCGATGCCGGTCGGGCCGGCGCCGACGATCACGATGTCGACCAGCGGCGCATTGGTATCGCGCAGGCCGGCGTCATGGAAGGCGTCGCGCCGCGCCCCGGTGGCCGCGCAGGCGTTCAGGAAGCGCTGCCGGAAGGCTTCGGCCTGGCCCACGCTGTCCAGCGACAGGCAGTGCTGCCGGGCGCCGGGCACGCCGAAGAAGTTGGTGACCGAACCGAAGGACAGCACCAGCCGGTCGTAGTGCACCGTGGCGACCCCATCGTCCTCGCGCGGGCGGCGCAAGCGCACCTGCAGGCTACGGGAGGCGCGATCGATGCCGACGATCTCGCCGCACACGAATTCGAAGCCGCTTTCCATCGCCTGGCGGGCATAGTCGATGTGGTAGTGCGCGGGGTCGATCAGGCCGGCCGCAACCGAGTGCAGCAGCGGCTTCCAGAAATGGGTGGGGGCGCTGTCGACGAGGATGACGCGGCGCGCCGCGCCGCGTGTCCGGCCAAGACGGGTGGCCAGGTCGAGTCCCGCCACCCCACCGCCTGCAATCACGACTGTTTCCATGCTGTCCTCCTCGAAATGAACGAATGCTTGCCGGTGCTAGGCGCGGATGCGCAGGCGCTCGCGGCGTGCTGCCTGCAGCGCCGGCTGCGAGGCGGCGACCACCACCGCTTGGTCCGGCGCCAGTTCGAGCGCGCGCAGCACGACGGAGTAGGGCGCCTTGTGGCCGCGCGCGGCGTAGTTCGCGCCGGTCAGCACGACGGAAAAGATGTGGTGGGCGGTGTCGCCGAAGCGCTCGCGCAGGCGCTGGCCGGCCTCCTGGTGCGGCAGCTCGGTGACCAGGGCGCAGTGGCGTCCCTGGTGGATCGCTTCGTCGAGGAGCTTGCCGGCTTCCAGTGGCGCCGCGTCTTCCGTGGCAAAGGCCGACAGGTCGAAGATGATCGCTTGTGCTGGCATGTGTTTCCCCTTTCCGGGCAGTGGTGTGGTGTTGACGGTTTCACTATACGGCTGCGCGAGTTAAAATAAAAATCAGAAATTCAGGAAAACCGATAAGGGAAAGCTTATATGTATCCAGCCAGTTTCAAGCAGCTGCAGGCCCTGGTCCAGGTGGCGCGCCACCAGAGTGTGTCGCGCGCGGCCGAGGCCATGCACGTGACCCAGCCGGCCGTGTCGCTGCACCTGAAACTGCTGGAGGAAGCGGCCGGCACGCCGCTCACGCGCAGGCAGGGGCGCAACATCCAGATGACCTCGGCGGGGGAGCTGCTGGTCGGGTATGCGGAGCGCATCCTGAAGCTGTGGGAGGAAGCGGGCGACGAGATCGCCGCCTTCAAGGGCGTCACCAGCGGTACCCTGCGGATCGGGGCGGTGATGACGGCGGAGCACCTGCTGCCGGCGATGCTGGTGCGCTTCACCACCGGCCGCCCGCACGTGCGCATCCGGCTGCAGGTGGGCTCGCGTCCGGAAGTGATCGGGATGCTGAGCCGCGACGAGATCGACCTGGCCATCATGGGCACGCCGCCGCGCGAGTTCCCCACCAGCGCCAGCCGCTTCGCGCGCCACCCGATGGCCTTCTATGCGGCCCCTGGCCACCCCTTGCTGAAGGCGCGCGCGATCGCGCTGCCCGAGCTGGCCGAGCACAACCTGCTGGTGCGCGAGCGCGGTTCGGGCACGCGCGCGGCGGTGGAAAAGCTGTACCAGGACGCGGGCGCGCCGCTGTCGATCGGGTCCGAGCTATCGAGCAACGAGGCGATCAAGCAGATGACGGCGGCCGGGCTGGGCGTGGGCTTCCTGTCGGTGCACGCCTGCACGCTGGAGGTGCGCAGCCGCCTACTGATGCCGCTCGACGTGGCCGGCACGCCGGTGTCGGCCGACTGGCACGTGATGCACAAGGCCGGCCACGCGATTCCGACGGTGGCCGCCGCCTTCCACGAGTTCATCGTCGAACACGGGCAGCAGGTCATCCACGACGAGCTGGAACGCGAGCGGCGGCCGGGCGGCGCCAGGCGCCGCGCAACAGGCCTCAGTTCAAAGGCCTGACCCAGATATTCCGGAAGCTTACCGGGTCGCCGTGGTCCTGCAGCCTGATCGGGGCCGGGCCATGTTTGCGGTAGGAAGGTAGGCCGATGTACATGGTCTCGCCGCGCAAGGCCACATGGTGCTGCACCAGCACGCCGTTGTGCAGGGCCGTGACGTAGGCGGGCGACTGCAGCGAGCCGTCGGCCTTGAAGCGCGGCGCGGTCCAGATGATGTCGTAGGCCTGCCATTCGCCGGGCGCGGCGCAGGCGTTCACCAGCGGGATGTGCTGCTTGTACAGGCTGGCGGCCTGGCCGTTGGCATAGGTGCTGGTGTGTTCGGCGCAGTCCAGCACCTGGATCTCGTAGCCCGTGCCCATGCCCGTCGAGGCCAGGAACACGCCGCTGTTGCCACGCTCCTGGCCGCGGCCTCTCAGGGTGGACGGCGCACGCCATTCCAGGTGCAGCTGGTAGTCGAGGAAGGCGCGCCGGGTCTCGATGTCGCCGCTGCCGGCGCGCACGCTGAAGGCGCCATCCGCCACCGTCCAGGCGGCCGGCTTGTCCGGCGCGGCGGCCGATACCCACTCGCCCAGGCCCTTGCCGTCGAAGAGCACGATGGCGTCCGAGGGTGCGCGCGTGGGCAAGGCTGGCGTTACGCGCCTGGGCTCGGGCTTCCACACCTCGGTATCCTCGGGCTTTGCCTGGGTAGCGGTCTGAGTAGCGGCCTGCGGGGCGGCGTGCGCCGTCCAGGCCAGCATCATCAGGCCGCTCATGACTGCTGCGCGCGTTCTTGCGTTCATCGTGTCTCCTTTAATTGGGGCAAACGGCATTCTAGAGGAAGATGCGCCCGGCTTAGTTGCGGCGCTGCTCGTCCGCGAAGAAGGCGGAAGGCGTGCTGCCGAAGCTCTTGCGGAACATGGCCGTGAAGGCCGACTGGCTCGCATAGCCGAGCTGCTCGGCCACCTGCCACAGGGGTACGCCGCGCGCGATCAGCGAGGCGCCATGGGCCAGGCGCACCTGCTGGCGCCACTGGCCGAAGCTCATGCCCAGCTCCTTGTCGAACAGGCGCGCCAGGGTGCGCTCGGAGGCGCCGCTGGCCTGGGCCCATTGGGCCAGGGTCTGGGTGTCGTCGGGCGCGGCGATCAGCGCCGCGCACAGGGCCTTCAGGCGCTTGTCGCGCGGCAGGGGCACGCGGATCGGGCGCGAGGGGGCGCGCGCCAGCTCGTCCAGGATCAGCTCCCCCAGCAGGGCGGTGCGGCGGGCCGGCGGCGGCTGGACGTCCGCGCCCGCGATCAGGGCCGCGATCAGCTCGCGCAGCAGGCTGCTCACCTCCACCACGCGGCAGGATTCTCCGGGGAAGGGGTCGCGCGAGGCGTGCACGCGCAAGGGGCTCAGGCGCGCCGCCTCCAGCATCGTCACCTCGTGCTCGACCTGGGGCGCGATCCAGATCGCACGCTGGGGCGGCACGATCCAGCTGCTGCCTTCCGCACTCACCCGCATCATGCCGTTGGCGGCATAGGTCAGCTGGCCCCAGTCGTGGCTGTGGGCGCCGACGTTGGCGTCGGCCGGCAGGTCGCGCGCCGACAGGCCGACCGGGCATTCCGGTGTCGGCCCCGGGCCGGGGGTGGGCGGGTAGCTGTGCATGGCGGTTTCTCGACAAATCTTGGCACGTTATCTTAAATCGGACGCTCCGCTTTTGCATACACTGGTCTTTTCGATAAAGGCTCTGTATGAACTCGGACGACAATACCCTGCGCCAGGATGCACGCGTGATCGGCCTGGTGGGCCTGGCCCACGGCACTTCGCACTTCTACCACCTGATCCTGGCCGCGCTCATCCCCTGGCTCAAGCCGGCCTTCCAGCTCAGCTACACCGAACTGGGCCTGCTGATGTCGGTGTTCTTCGTGGTGTCCGGCGTGGGGCAGGCGATGGCCGGCTTCGTGGTCGACCGCGTGGGTGCGCGCGCCGTGCTGTTCTCGGGCATCGCGATGCTGGGCCTGTCGGCGCTGGTGCTGTCGAGCGCCGCCAGCTATGCCGGCCTGGTGCTGGGCGCCCTGATGGCGGGCATGGGCAACGCCGTGTTCCACCCGGCCGACTACACCCTGCTGAACCAGCGCGTCTCGCGCGCCCGCCTGGCCCACGGCTTTTCGGTGCATGGCATCAGCGGCAATATCGGCTGGGCCGCCGCGCCCATTTTCCTGACCTCGATCGCCGCCACCCAGGGCTGGCGCGCGGCGCTGCTGTGGGCCGCGGCGCTGCCGGCCAGCGTGCTGGCTGCCCTGGTGCTGAACCGCCATGCGCTGCGTCCCGACCCGATCGCGCCAAGGGGCAGGGCGGAGGCGGGCCAGGACGGCACGCTGGACTTCCTGAAACTGCGTTCGGTGTGGATGTGCTTCGGCTTTTTCCTGCTGACGGCGGTGGCGCTGGGCGGCATCCAGAGCTTCGCCTCGATCAGCCTCGAGAGCTTGTACGGTATTTCGCGCGAGCTGGCCACCAGTTCCTACACCGCCTACATGCTGGCCTCGGCGGTGGGCATGCTGGCCGGCGGCTTCCTGGGCGCGGGCGTCAAGCATCATGACCGCACCGTGGCCCTGGCCTTTGCCGCCGCGGCCGCGCTGGCCCTGGTGCTGGCGGCCGGCGCCGGACCGTCCTGGATGGCGCTGCCGCTGATGGGCCTGATCGGCCTGTGCTCGGGCGTGGCCGGTCCCTCGCGCGACCTGATGATCCGCGCCGCCGCCCCCAAGGGCGCCACCGGCCGCGTCTACGGCGTGGTGTATTCGGGCCTGGACAGCGGCCTGGCGATCGGCCCGCTGCTGTTCGGCCTGGTGATGGACGCCGGCCGCCCGGGCTGGGTGTTCGCGGGCGTGGCCTTGTTCCAGGCGCTGGCGATCGCCACCGCGGTCGGCGTCGGCGGCAGCACCCGCGCGCGCCAGCTGGCGCCAGCCTGAGGGAATAGCAAGTTCGCGGCGCATGCGCTATCCTGTCGCCCCACGTTGATTTTCAGACCAGGACGACAAGATGGCGGGTGTGCCCGACAAGACCAGGCTGCCGCCGCTGCCGGCGGCCTCCGAGGCCGCCAGGCTGGCCCGCGCGCAGCGCGATGCCCAGGTGCGCGGCGTCAGCTCGATCGAGGCGATGCGCCAGGCGATCAAGGATACGGCTGGAGAGCTGCCGGCGGTGAGCGCACTGGCGCGCCTGAAGGCGCCGACGGCGGCCGTTTTCCGGGAGCAGGCCGCGCGCGGCCTGCCTTTCCTGGTCGACGGCGTCGCCGGCCGCTGGCCCTTGTGCGCCATGACGCCCGAGACCCTGCGCGAGCGCTTCGCCGCGCTGCCGGTGCGCGCCCGTGTCGGCGACTACGTCAATACGGCCTTCGCACCCGACCGCGCGATGCGGGACATGTCGATGCTGGCCTACCTGGACCTGGCGGCGCAGGGCACGGAAGGCTTGCCTCCCTACCTGGGCAACCTGGAGCTGCGCGAACTGAACCGCTTCTGCCACTGGCCCGCGTATTTCACCAGGCCAGGACCGCCGCGCTTCTGGATGGGACCGGCGGGAACGGTGACGCCCCTGCACGCCGACTACGACGACAACCTGTTCGCCCAGGTCTGGGGATCGAAGCGGATCTTCCTGGCGCCGCCCCACCACGACGAATTCCTGTACCCGCGCGAAGCCAATGCGCTGCTGTTCGGATCTCCGTTCGACCCGGAAGCGCCGGATTTCGACCGTTTTCCGCTGGCGCGCCAGGCGGCGCTGGTCGAGCTGGTGGTGCAGCCGGGCGACATGCTGTACGTGCCGGCCGGCTGGTATCACCAGGTGCGTTCGCTGAGTTTTTCGCTGTCGTCCAACCGCTGGTCGCGGGCCCTGCCGATGGCACTGGTCGATGGAGAATCGCTGAAGCGGTAATCCTTCGCCGGCCGCCACGGGCGGCTGGGCTTCACTCGTTTCGGCAGCCTCGCGCCGGGTGACGTGCACGACCTCGACATCCTGTTCGGCAACTGGCTGCTGGCCAACCGCGAGCTGGCCGCGGCCCTGGCCTACCGCGGCATCGAACACCGGCTGGTGGTCGATGAGGGCGGCCACTCGCTCAGGCACGGCGGCGCGATGTCGGGGGAGTCGCTGCGCTGGCTGTGGCGGGAATGCGGCGCGCTTAGTCGACGCCGGCCGCGACCCTGGCCGGTGCAGGCGCCGGTGCAGGCGCCTTGCGCTTGGCCGGCTTGCGGCGGAACTTGAGCCAGATGACCAGTCCGGTAATGAAAAAGGCCAGCGGCGTCAGGCCGACGACGCTGATCAGGATGCGCCCGGCCAGGCCGAAGATCTCTCCGGTATGCAGGGGGAACATGGTGCTGACCACCCAGTCGCCGCCGCGCGCGGCGAGCGGGTCCAGCACGCGCAGCAGCGCGCCGTTGCCCGCGTCGACGCTGACGCGGGTGGCGCCGGAACCCTGGCGCAGCTCGCCGGGCTGGCGCACCCGCACTTCGAAGGGCTGCTCCGCCTTGGCCGGAATGCTCACGCGCGAGATGCGCCCCTCGGGAAAGCGCGTTTGCGCCGCCGTCATCGCCGCGGCGATGCCGATGCGCGGCGCCGACGCGTCGCTGGCGTTCGCCACTTTCGCATTCGGGGTGAGCGGCGCCACCGCCCGGATCGCCGGCGTCACCCAGTCCGGCATGTTGAAGTAGACCCCGGTTACGGCCAGCACCAGCAGCACCGGCGCCGTATAAAAGCCCGCCGCGCGGTGCAGCTGGAAGCTGAACTTGGGCCAGTTGCCGCCGTGGCGCACGGTGATCGCGTTCCAGAACGCGGACAGGGTGAGCTTGGGCCACCACACCACGATGCCCGTCAGGGTCAGCAGGAACAAGGCCACGCCCTGCACCGCGATCACCAGCTTGCCCGCGTCGCCCGACATCAGGTAGCGGTGCAGGTGGAACAGGGTCGGCATCAGGAGCGGGCGCGACAAGCCGGCCTCGCCCCAGTTGCGCTCGCCCAGCACCTTCAGGCTGGCCGGGTCGACCATCACCTGCCGCACGACGGCCTGCTCCCAGCTCGAGGCCGGCTTGGCCGTGCGGTACCACGCCACGAATACGTCGCCGTGCACCTCCGGCAGGAACAAGGTGTCCGGACGTCCGTAGGCCGGGTCGTCGACCAGGCGATCGACGACCGCCGCCGCCAGGCTCGGCTCGCTGTAGGCCGGCTGCCCGGCCTGCTTGCCGGCCGGCGGCGCCACCTGCAGCAGTCCCGGATTGAGCCAGGCGTCGAGCTCGTGCCGCCAGCTGAGGAGGGAGCCGGTCAGCCCCTGCAGGACGAGGATGGCGCCAAAAATCAGGCCGGCCCACAGGTGGACGGTACGGATGAGATTTTTCATACCCGCCATGATAAACGCAAATGAGAATGATTCCTACCTTGCATAAACACATGAGAATCATTATCATTTGGCCTCGTATTTCTTTTAAGAAAAGCAGGAAGACAGAATGAGTTCGATGAAGCCGGTTTCTCTTGCGGTTGCCACCGCGTGCGCCCTGATGGCGATGCCCGTCGCGCTGGCCCAGCAGGTCCAGCAGTCCCAGGAGCTTCTGCAGGCCCAGGAAGAAGACATGGCTTCGGTCGTGGTCACTGCCACCCGCACCGCCAAGGCCGTGGACAAGATCCCGGGCGCCGTGGCCGTGATCACCCAGCAGGAGCTGGCGACCCAGTACCTGATCGCCGACGATCCCTCGCAGGCGCTGTCGACCTATGTGCCGGGCTATGCGCCAAGCCGCCAGAAGATGACCTCGACCGGCGAATCGCTGCGCGGCCGCCAGCCGCTGATCCTGTTCGACGGTATCCCGCAATCGAACCCGCTGCGCGCCGGCATGCGCGAAGGCTATTTTGCCGACAGCGCCATCATCGAGCGCATCGAAGTCATCAACGGCGCCTCGGCCATGCAGGGCATGGGCGCCACCGGCGGCATCATCAACTACATCACCAAGACCCCGCGCAAGGAGGGCACCACCTATAGTGTCAACACCCGCTTCGCCACCCAGTTCCGCTCGGATAACCTGGACTGGAAGACCGGCTTGACGGTGAACCACAAATCGGAAGCCTTCGACCTGCTGGGCTACGCCAGTGTGCAACGGCGCGGCATGGGCTACGACGGCCAGGGCCGCCGCCTGGGCATCGACAACGTGCAGGGCGACACCCTGGATTCCCACGGCAACGATGTGTTCCTCAAGATCGGCAAGCGCTTCGGCGCCCAGCGCCTGCAGCTTTCGCTCAACCGCTTCGACATGAGCGGCGACGGGGACTACCGCAACGATCCGGGCGTGGTGGCGGAAGGCATCCCGACCAGCTCGATCCCGGGCGCGCCGGAAGGCATGAGCCCGCGCAACCGCGTGCGCAGCGCCAGCCTCGACTACCGCCATGCGGAACTGGCCGGCGGCTCCCTGACCGCGCAGGTGTTCAAGCACGACTTCGAATCGCTGTACGGCGCCACCAACACCGCGACCTTCCAGGACGTGAGCATCGCGCCGCGCGGCACCCTCTACGACCAGTCCGAAGTGGTGGCCGACAAGATCGGCTCGCGCATCACCTATGTGCGTCCGGACACCCTGGTCGAGGGTCTGGAACTGACCGCGGGGCTGGACTGGCTGAAGGACCATACCCAGCAGCGCCTGGCGGGCACCCAGCGCGTGTGGGTGCCGGAACTGAAGTTCCGCTCGCTGGCGCCCTTCGCCCAGCTCGAATACGAGATCGGCGACGTGACCGTACGCGGCGGCGTGCGCCACGAGGACGCCAAGCTCGACGTCGACACCTACACCACCCTGGCCGCCTATGGCAGCCGGGTGGTGCAGGGCGGTGCGGCCGAGTTCTCGAAGTCGGTCAAGAACCTGGGCGCGGTGTGGCGCTTCATGCCGCAGTGGTCGGCCTTCGCCGCGGTGTCGGAAGGCTTCGGCCTGCCGGACGCGGGCCTGGTGCTGCGCGGCGTGAGCGTGCCGAACCAGTCGGTCGCCAACCTGATCAGCCTGCAGCCTATCGTCACCCGCAACAAGGAAGTCGGCATCAACTGGCGCGGCGCGAAAGGCCAGTTCGGCATCTCGCGCTACGATTCGCGTTCGAAGCTGGGCAGCGTCATCCGCATTACCTCGGCCGGCGTCGGCCTGGTCGAGCGCGTGCCGACCACGGTCAAGGGCTGGGAAGCCAATGCGGAGTGGAAGCCTGTAAAAGGGCTGTCGCTGTTCGGCACCTATGCCACCACCGACGGCAAGACCGCCGCCACCCAGGGCGCCCCGCTCGATCTCGACCTGGGCGCGCGCTCGCAGGGACCGAACAAGGCGGTGCTGGGCGGTAACTGGAGCTTCCTGCCGAAGGCCCAGCTGCGCCTGCAGGCCACCCACCTGCGCGACCGCGACATCAACATCGGCCGCCGCGTGGGCACCAGCAACCTGGAAGAGCACTTCCAGGGCTATACCCTGGTCGACGCCGCGACCACCTTCCAGACCCGCTACGGCAGGGTGGGCGTGAGCATCGAGAACCTGTTCGACAAGCAGTACGTCGGCTACTACTCGCAGTCGGCGGCGGCGCTGGATGCGGCGGGTACCTATGCGGGCCGCGGGCGGACGCTGGCGGTGAGCTGGACGCAGGACTTCTGATCCTCACAGGCGGCTTCGGGATCGGGCTCGACGATCTGGCCGCCAGCTATCGCCGCGTGGACGGGGGACCCGTCCACCTAGGAATGGATGTTGGCTGCTCGTCGCCGCGTCGGCGGCGAAGCCGCCAACCCTAGCGCTTGACCGCGTGCAGCCACACCGCCGCGATCCGCTCCACCTCCTCGTACCCCGGTTCTCCCAGCTGCCCGCCGAAGATGTCCGGGTCGAGCTCCTCGTAGCTCCAGGCGCCGCACTCCTTTTCGAGCAGCGGCCGCACGCTCTCCAGGAAATGGTCGTCCGGCCCGCTGATCGCCACCCCCGTATATAGCATCAGGCTGCCGCCCGGCCGCAGCCGGTCCAGGCCTTCCTCCACGATCCGCCGCGAGATTTCCGCGCCGCGCTCGCCGCCGCCATGGCGGTAGGGCCGCTCGTCCTCGTCCAGGATGTAGGGCGGGTTCGAGACGATCAGGTCGAAGTCCCCCTGCAACCCCGCATACAGGTCGCTGTGGCAGGCCTGGAAGTTGTCCAGCCCCGCCAGGCGGGCGTTGACGGTGGCCAGGTCCAGCGCCTTGACGTTGATGTCGGTCCCGGTCACCTCGGCATGCGGGTAGCGCTGCGCGATCGTGATCGCCGCCGGGCCGCCCCCGCAGCCGATCTCCACCGCCCGTGCCGGCCCCGCGCCCAGCCAGCCGAAGGCGCGCTCCATGGTGCCCACGAAGCGGTAGGTGTCGGGCCCGAAGAAGACCGCATCGTCCTCGCTGGTCGGGTAGGCGGAGTGGTAGAGCAAGAGGCTGCCCAGGGTCGACAGGCGCAGGGTCGAGCGCAGTAGGCTGCCTTCCTCCTTCACGATCCCGGCCTCGCGCATCAGCGCCAGCATGCGCGGCGGCAGCAGGCCGGGCTCGAAGGGACGGCTCCAGCCGAAGATGCCGCGCAGGTCGAGCGCGCGTTCGTTTCCCGGGCGGCCGTTGATGCGCCGGTGGGTGGAGGGCGTCACGGTCATGAAACGGTAGCCTGCCTGGCGCAGACTATGGCCCAGGGTGAGCAGGGCGGTGGCTTGGGATGGGTTCATGCTGGAGAGTCTCGCCCGCCCGCCGCCGGGCTACCGTGCGCTGCCCAACGCAAGCGTGCACGGCCCCGGGTGAATTTTGCGTCACTATGTGCATGTTCGAACAGTCCGTGTACCGGCCGGTGCCCATACTGGGGCGCACAGCCGTTCACATCAGCAGGAGAAAGCAATGGCAACCAAGGAACGGGACAGCAATCCGCGCGGCCGCATCGCCCGCGAGGTCGAGCGCGAGCGCCACGAACGCCACCTGCACGACGAGGCGCGCGCGGGGCTGGCGCCGGCGGACGACCTCCGCACCAAGGATGCGCGCGAGCGCCCCGATACGAGCAACCTGAAGCGGCACGGAGGCTAGGCCGCAGGCGAGGAGAACGAGATGAAGTGGGAAGGCGACCGGCAGAGCGACAACGTGGAGGACCGCCGCGGCGGCGGTGGAGGCGGTTTCGGCGGTTTCGGCGGCAAGACCGTCGGCATCGGCACCCTGGTGATCGCCCTGATCGGCGGCGCCATCTTCGGGGTCGACCCCGGCACCATCCTGGCCCTGCTGGGCGGCGGCAGCCCGGCGCCGGTCCAGCAGCAAACCCAGACCGTCCCCGCCAACGACCGCGAAACCCAGTTCGTCCGCACCACCCTGGCCTACACCGAAGACGTATGGGCGGCGCTGTTCCGCGAGCAGGGCGCCCAGTACACCCCGCCGCGCCTGGTGCTGTTCGAAGGCGCCACTCCCACCGCCTGCGGCACCGGCCAGAGCGCCGCCGGCCCCTTCTATTGCCCACCGGACCAGAAGGTGTATATCGACCTCAGCTTCTTCCGCCTGATGCAGCAGCGCTTCAAGGTGTCCGGCGAGTTTCCGCAAGCGTATGTGATCGCGCACGAGGTCGGCCACCACGTGCAGAACCTGCTCGGCCTGTCCGACAAGGTGCATTCCGCCCAGCAGCGGCTGTCCGAGAGCGAGGGCAATGCGCTGTCGGTGCGCCTGGAACTGCAGGCCGACTGCTTCGCCGGGGTCTGGGCCAACCGCACCAACCAGCGCGAACAGATCCTGGAGCAGGGCGACGTCGAAGCGGCGCTGGCCGCCGCCTCGGCGATCGGCGACGACGCGCTGCAGAAGCAGTCGCGCGGCGTCGTGGTGCCCGACTCCTTCACCCACGGCAGCTCGGCCCAGCGCGTGCGCTGGTTCCGCCGCGGCCTGGACAGCGGCCAGGTCGAGTCCTGCAATACCTTCGATGCGCGCGAACTGTAAATAAATGTGCCGATATTTCCGCATGTGAACGCATTCGCACACAAAAATGGAAAAAATCGGAGAAATCGGCAGTTCGTTTCCGTGCGCGTATCGCCTTGCTTGGTATTTTGACATAACGTGTCATCACATTAGTCCGCCCTTCGGGGCGGACTTTGTCAAACCACTGAGGAGGAGGACTTATGCTGGCAATGAACTACCGCGGGCCCTACCGCGTCCGCGCCGACCACAAGCCCGAACCGGTCATCGAGCACCCGGGCGACGCCATCGTGCGGGTCACCCGCACCTGCATCTGCGGTTCGGACTTGCACCTGTACCACGGCATGGTGCCCGACACCCGGGTCGGCCATACCTTCGGCCATGAATTCATCGGCGTGGTGCAGGAGGTCGGCTCCGGCGTGCAGAACCTGAAGGTAGGCGACAAGGTCCTGGTGCCCTTCAACCTGTTCTGCGGTTCCTGCTTCTTCTGCCAGCACGAGCTCTACGGCAATTGCCACAACACGAATGCACAGTCCACCGCGGTGGGCGCCATCTACGGCTATTCGCACACGGCGGGCGGCTACGACGGCGGCCAGGCCGAACTGGTGCGGGTGCCGATGGCCGACGTCGGGCCCCTGGTGATCCCGCACGACATCGAGGACGACGACGCCGTGCTGCTCACCGACGCCGTGCCGACCGGCTACCAGGCGGCCGAGATGGGCGACATCCAGCAGGGCGACACCGTGGTCGTGTTCGGCGCCGGGCCGGTCGGCATCTTCGCCGCCAAATCGGCCTGGCTGATGGGCGCGGGGCGCGTGATCGTGGTCGACGAGGTCGAATACCGCCTCGAATTCGTGCAGCGCTACGCCCAATGCGAAGTGGTGAACTTCCGCGAAGTCGACGACATGGCCCTGCACATCAAGAAGATGACCGACTGGATGGGCGCCGACGTCTGCATCGACGCGGTCGGCGGCGACGCGGCCGGCAGCATCGCCCAGACCCTGACCGGGCGCCTGATGAAGATGCAGGCCGGGGCGGCCACCGTACTGCACTGGTGCATCAACTCGGTGCGCAAGGGCGGCAACGTCTCGATCGTCGGCGTCTACGGCCCGACCTTCAATGCGGTCCCGATCGGCAACGCCCTGAATAAAGGCCTGACCCTGCGCATGAACCAGGCCAGCGTCAAGCGCCACCTGCCGCGCCTGATCGAGCACATCCGCGCGGGCCGCCTGAACCCGAAGGAAATCATCACCCACCGGGTGCCGCTGGAGGAGGTCGCCGAGGCCTACCACATCTTCTCGAGCAAGCTCGACAACTGCATCAAGACCGTCCTGATCCCGCCCAACGCCGACCAGGTGCGCGCGGTATCGGCCAGCGCACTGCATTGAGGAGGGAATATGGAATCACGTAACGAATTGATCGAGCACCAGCACGCCCATGACGGGCACACGCACCATGAACACGAACACGGCCATGTGCATGCGCATCCGCAGCAGGGCCACATCGTGCCGCGCCGCCCTTCGCCCGAGGAGCTGTCGCACATCCAGGGCTGGGGCGCCGACCTCGACCGCAAGAACCGCCCCGGCGTGCCGATGGAACGCACCCCGCCGCGCTATACCGACGCCGAGGAAGGCGTGCCGGAGCAGCAGCCTGAGCGGGTCGAGGTGCTGGTTTCGCCCGAGCGCCCCGGCATCACCCCGCTGTTCGGCACGGTCCAGCCGCCGTCCGGGCTGTCGGGCATGATCCGGCGCGCCGCCTTCAAGTCCACCGAGAACGACCTGCGCCACTGGCTGCTCCTGTTGCTGGCGGACCGGGTCAACGTGGTCGAAGGCATTGCCGAGGACCTGGCCCATGGCCACGTCCCGAACGTGTTCGCCGAGATGGGCCTGGGGGCCGAGTGGAAGCACAACCCGGCCGGGCTGGTGAAGAAGGCGGCCATCGGCGCCGCCGTCGTGGGCACCGCCTGGTACCTGCTCAACCGCCGCAGCCGCTACCGCTGAGGCGCAGCCGCTACCGCTGAGGCGCAGCTGCTGCCGCTGACACGGCACAAGCGTCCGTAGCGAAAGCCGCGGGAAGGCCGCCCGGCCTTCACATCCTTTGCCGGCGCGCGAACCACGCCGGCATTTCTTTTGCGTCCAAGCAAATTCTCCACAATAAGCTCGTCCACACTGGCCGATGACCCGCGCCGCCCGAGGCCCGGACTGACCGGATGGAGACGAGATGATGCCGTACACCCCCACGCAAACGATGTCGACCCCGCGCCGCCTGGCAGCCTTGCTGGCGTCCGCGGTCCTGCTCGCCCATGGCGCGCTTGCCGCGCCGATGATGAGCCCGCCCCAGAACCTGGGCGTGAAGGGGCGCGCCTCGGTCCTGGGGCAGTTGAGCGCCGGGCGCAACGCCCAGGGGCTGGACCAGGACCATTCCTACCGGGTACTCGGCCAGCATCCCGGCGCCGGGGGCACCCAGGTGGTGCGCGCCGCGCACACCTACAAGGGCCTGCGCATCTTCGGTTCCGATTCGGTGGTGGTGCTGGACCAGAAGCAGCGCGTGGTGACCGAGACCGCATCGCCGCGCCGCCTGCACCTGGGGCGCGGCGCCGCCAACCGCCCGGGGGCCAGGACAATCGCCTTCGACACCCGGCCGCGCATCGCCGCCAAGGCCGCGATCGCGGCGGCCCTGGCCCACCTGGTGCCCGGCGCCAGCCACATCGTGGCGCCACGCGCGGAACTGCTGATCTATCCGGTGATGCGCGACGAGCGCGTGCCCGAGGCCCAGGGCAAGGCGGAAGAGGAACTGAACGCCCTCGACCTGCGGGAAACCGTGGACCGCTACGAGCTGGCCTGGCTGGTGCGCACCCGCATGCGCCTAGGCGACCAGCCGCTGTACCACGACACCGTGGTCAGCGCCCGCGACGGCCAGCCGATCGACCAGTGGAGCATGCTGCAGACGGCGACCGGCGTGGGCAAGAGCCAGTACAACGGCGAAGTCCCGCTCAGCACGACGTTCACGGAGGGCACCTACCGCATGCTCGACCCGGAGCGCGGCAAGGGCGGGACCTTCGGCGCGATGGCGATCACCAACGCCAACAACGGCGGCAGCGCCGGCAAGGTCTATACCAACGACACCAATACCTGGGGCGACGGCAAGCAGTTCGTGGAGGGCGGCAGCACCACAGGCCCGAACGGCCAGACGGCGGCCGTGAACGCCATGTGGGGCCTGATGAACACCTACGACGCGCTGAAGAACGTGCTGGGCTGGCGCTCGCTGGACGGTCACGACACCGCCACCTACATCGCGGCCCACGTCAACCGCGGCTACGACAACGCCTACTACAGCGACACCTGCCGCTGCATGTTCATCGGCGACGGCACCTATTTCACCAGCCTGGGCTCGATCGACGTGATTGGCCACGAGATGGGGCATGGCGTGACGGCCGCGACCTCGAACCTGGTCTATACCGGCGAATCGGGCGGCCTGAACGAATCGAGCTCGGACATCTCGGGCGAGGTGGTGGAGGCCTATGCGCGCGCCGGAGGCAAGGGCGATGTCATTCCCGACGAAGGCAACGACTGGATGCTGGGCAAGGAGATCAGCCGCAACGGCACGCCGCTGCGGTTCATGATCAAGCCGAGCAGGGATGGCAGCAGCATTGATGCCTGGAGCCCGAGCCTGCGGCGCCTGGACGTCCACTACAGCAGCGGCCCGAACAACCGCATGTTCTACTTCCTGGCGCGCGGCTCGGAGGCCGATAAAGGCAGCGACGCCTACAGCAAGTACCTGGTGAAGCAGCCGGCGGCGATGAGCGGCATCGGTACCGACAAAGCCTTCCGCATCTGGTTCCACGCCAATACCACCAAGTTCACGTCCAGCACCAACTACGCGGATGCGCGCGCCAAGATGCTCCTGTCGGCCGAGGAGCTGTACGGCAGGGGCAGCCGCGAGGCCGTGGCCGTGCAGCGCGCCTACGCGGCGATCAATGTCGGCGCCGATGTGGACGAGGTTGCGGACGAGACCGCGGGCGAGCCGGAAGACGCCGCTTCGGAGACGGCGCTCAGTCCTTCAACAGTGGAAACGGATTGAGCGGCGTTCCTTTCCACCACTGCTTCTCGGGCGTGAGTTCGACCACGGCGAAGTGCAGGTGGGGCGCGTTCGGGTCCGAGTTCCCGGTCACGCCGACATAGCCCAGCACGTCGCCGCGCTTGAGCACCATGCCTTCCTTCAGGCCGTCCGCATAGCGGTCGAGGTGGGCGTAGTAATAGGCGTATTGTTCGTTGGGATCGAACTGGTAGACGGTGAGGCCGCCGGGCTTGCTGGTGAATAGCTTGACGACCTTGCCGTCGCCGGCCGCCACCACAGGCGTGCCCTTGGCGGCCATGATGTCCAGCGCCTCATGATGGCGCTGGTTGCCGCGCGGCTGGTCGAAGGTGTCGGTCAGGTCGGCCGCCTTCACGCCCTGGACCGGCACCAGCAGCTTGGCCGGGATGGCGGAGGGCGCGCCCGGCGTGGCATTGGCGGCCGAGAGGGCGCCGGACGAGGGACGCATCGGCAGCTCGGTCTCGGCCAGGTCCGTCTGGACGACCGAGCCTCCCTGGCTATCGGGGGCCGGGACCGGCGCTGTCCCGGGCGCCTGCGCCGGTGCCTGCGCAGGTGTCGGTGCCTGCGCCGGGGCGGGCGGCGGCGGGGCGGCCGCCGCCACGGGCGCCGGCTCGTCAGGCACTTCGTTCAGGAACACGAACAGCACCCCGGCGCCGACCAGCGCGCCGGCCAGGAAGGTCATCAGCCATTTCATCACGTCCTCCGTTGGGTCAGTCCTGCAATACCACTTCGGTGCCCGCCGCCACCAGGTTCGCCACTTCGGCGGCGCTCCAGTTGGTCAGGCGGATGCAGCCGTGCGATTCGGTCTTGCCCACGTGGGCCGGGACCGGTGTGCCGTGGATGCCGTAGTGGGGCTTGGACAAGTCGATCCAGGCCACACCGACCGGGTTGTTCGGTCCGGCCGCGATCTTGGCCTTCTTGTCGCCCGGTTCGGCGTCCCAGAACAGCTTCGGGTTGTAGTTGTACACCGGATTGGGGTGCACGCCTTCGATCTTCCAGGTGCCGACCGGCAGCGGGTCGTGCTCGCTGCCGGTCGAAGCCGGGTATTGGGCCAGCAGCTGGCCGCCCGCGTCGAACAGCTGCAGTACCTTGGGCCCGTCCTTGACGACCACCTTGGCGGCCTTTGGTAGCGCGGTTTTGCCGACGATGTTGGGCACCAGGATCTGCTCGCCCACGCTGGCCAGGCTCTTGCCCGGATTGAGGCGCTCGATCAGTTTCGGGCTGGCGTGGAATTTCTCGCCCAGGCCTTCCACGGCGCTGGCGTAGCCGAGGGCAGGCAGCGAGGCCTTGGCCATCATGTCTTCCGGCACCGGGCGGAAGGGGCCGGCCACGTCGGCCTCGACCAGGGTGTAGGTGAGCAGGGTGGGGCTGTTGTCGGCATTGAGCGCGTTCCAGGTCGCTTCGTCGAGCTTGCCGGTGACCGGCAGCTTGCGCGCCGCCTGGAAGCTGTTCAAGGCCTGGCGCATGTTGGAACCGTAGGCGCCGTCGATCTCGCCCGGCGAGAAATGGGCACGGTCGAGCAATACCTGGGCGCGCAGCAGGCGCTCGAACTGGGCTTGCTTGGCGTTGGCCGGGGCCTTGGCCTGGGGCTGCGGCGCCAGGGCCGTGCCCTCCAGGGCCGGCGCGGCCAGGGTGGCCTGGGCCGGCGCGTTGGGCGTGGACGGCGTGGCCGGAGCCGGCGTGGCAGGCTGCGCCGGCGCCGCGGCTTGCGCGTCCGGCGCCTGTGCGCCGTCGCGGGCAGCCGACGCCGTAACGGGAAGGGCGCCCAGCAGGGCGGCGATGATCAGGGGAGCGGTGTGCTTGTTTTTCATGATGGATTCCTGCCTCTTGCTTTCTGGAGATTCCAGCGTAGAGGGGCGCCCGGTCCGAGTCTGTGCGACAACGAACTCAGCATGCTGGCGGGCAGGGCGCTACAATCGGCGCCCATGTCCTCCACCATCCACACCGTCAGCCTGCAGCCAGGCGGAGAAACTTTCCCTGCGGACGAGACGACGACCCTGCTGCGCGCCGCCGAGGCGGCCGGCCTTGAGCTGCCCAGTTCCTGCCGTAACGGGACTTGCCGCACCTGCATCTGCCGCCTGCGCAGCGGGCAGGCGGTCCACCTGATCGAATGGCCGGGTCTGTCGGCCGATGAAAAGCGCGAGGGCTATATTTTGCCCTGCGTGGCGGCGGCGCGCGGCGACCTGGTGCTCGAGGCGCCGCTGGCGCGCAGGGCCGCGCCTGCGCTCAAGGAGTGAGGCCGAGCGCGTTCTCGATCACGCGCAGCACCTGCGGCCAGGCGGGCGAGGTGGCGGCCACTTCGTCGTAGTGGCTGGCCTCGGGCAGGATCACGGCCTCGGCGTGGTCTCCGGCGGCCCGGGCGCGCGCCGCGTATTCCTGCGCCACGCGCGGCGGCGAGATGGTGTCCAGCGCGCCTGTGACCAGCCAGGTGCGGCTGCCGTTCGGCAGCAGCTCGGCCGCGTTGGTGTCGGCGAACACGTCCGGCCGGCCCGGACCGGCCTGGCCGGCCAGCTGCGCGGTATCGCGGCCGCAGCTGGAGTGGATCAGGGCGGCTTCGCGGCGCAGGTCGGCCAGGCCGCCCAGGCTCACGATGTTCGGCACCGGGAGCGGGTTGGCGCGGTACAGCGGACTGTCCTGCGGGATGCGCGCCCGTCCGGCGATCCATTGCACCAGCTGGCCGCCGGCCGAGTGGCCGACCGCGACGATGCGTTCGAGGTCCAGCGGCCGCGTGTTCGCCTGCGCGCGCAAGGCGTCGAGGGCGGCATGCATGTCCTGGTACATGCCGGGATAGCCGCCGCCCGGCTCGTCGACCCGCCGGTATTCCACGTTCCAGACCGCGATGCCGCGCGCCGCCAGTGCGCCCGCCATGTTGCGCAGCTGGGTGATGCCGCCGAATTTGCTGGTCCAGCACCCGCCGTGCACCAGCACCGCGACCGGCCAGGGCGCCTTGCCCGCGCCCTCCGGCGGCAGGAACAGCTCGGCGTACTGCGAGGGCGCCGGTCCGTAGACAACGCGTGCGCTGGGCGCGGGGCCGTTCAGCGCCAGGTAGTCGGCCAGTTTCATCGGGGCGGCCTGGGCGTGCAGGCTGGCCGCCAGCAGGGAAAGCGGGAGCAGGCGAAACAGGGGCATAAGGCGGGTCATGAGGCGCGCGGAAGCGGGGCGGATGGTCGGAACGCCACTATAGCCGAGCCGCCGGGCGGGCGCACGATTGAGCGGCCCGTTGAGCGCCCCGCTGAGCGCATCCATGCTAGGCTGCGCACGACATCCACGTTTTTGATCAGGAGGCAGGCGATGAGCAATTCGAAATCCACCGGACAGCAGAACGAGCAGTCGGCGAACAAGTCCAAGGAGCAGGAGGACAAGGAACGCGCCGGCGTGACCGACAAGAGCAGCCACGACCACATGTCGCGCGAACGTGCCAGCACCGACAAGGGTGCCGGCGGCGGCGCCAAGCAGAAGCAGAACCACTAGGCTGGCAGGGAAGCGCCACGCTCCCTCGCGACGGGCGCCCGCCCGTCGCCGTACCTGCAAGGCGGATTCCCGCCTTCCATGCATCGTGCGCCGCGCCGCATCGGCGGCGCACGACTTTCAAGAGAGGCCCACCATGAACATGCTCACGGCGCAGGACCCTCTGCGCGATTTCACCGCCATCGAGGCGCACATCACACCGGAACCCGACACGCCCACCGATCCGAAGCAGCCGCCACCCCAGCCGCCGGTGCCGGACGACGTGCCCGATCCGGTCAACGCTCCGGTCGAGGAGCCGCGCCTGCCCGAACCGCCGATCCGGGCAAGCTGAATCACCTCTCAGGTGCCGGAAGCCTGGCGGTTGCCGGGCTCCCCCTGCGGGCTGCCCTTGCCCGCATCGTTTCCCTTCCCAGTCTGGTCCTTGCCGGCTTCGTCTTGCTGCCGGCTGCCTTCGTCCGCTTGCCGGTTCGAGGGCGGCAGCGGTGGTATCTCGCGGATCATTTCCTCGGTCTCATGCTGGCCAGGGGATTTTTCGCCGCTGCCGATGTCGGCTTCGTCGAAGATCCCGCTCCGTCTGTTGGGCGGGTCCGCCTTGGTCGGATCGTTCATGCTGTGCTCCGGTAAAGTTGTCAATGTCGTATGATCCTAGCAGGCCCCCATGTGGTCCGGCGCGCGCTAGGCGCCGCTGACGGTGTTGCTTTTCTGCCGTCCCGGCCCTCGGTGTGTTCGCTGTCACATGGCCGTCATGACGGGTTTTCTATAATCAGAGCCATAACACGCCACCGCAGGAGGAGATGATGGGTTCCACTTTGTACAACAAGATCTACCTGGGCCGCGGGGCCATCGAAACGCGCCGCATGCAGCTCGCGATGGCGCTGGGCCTGGCCGCCAGCGTCGGATTGGGATGGATGGCCCTGCGTTCGCTGCGCTAGTGCGCCGCCGCTGTCGCCACCGGGAGCGAGATGAAGGTTGCCGCCGGCCGTTGCCGGGGTTACCATGTCGCGCCCTGGTTAAATGAAAGCGGTAATGAAGAACGAAAAGCTGACGACGGACGAATACGATGCGCTCGAACTGGTGCGCCGCGGCACCAAGAAGGACACGTCGACGGCCTGCGTGGGACGCAATGCCAAGCGTCTCTCGGGCCTGAAGATGATCGAATACAGCCGCGACGGCCGCATTGCGCTGACGAAGAAGGGACAGGAAGTCCTGTTCCTGCGCCGCTGCGTGGTGGCGCTGCGCGCGTTGGCGGAGAATCCCGGAGCGGAGGTCGACCACGAGGTGCTGCAGTTCCTGCAGCTGAAATCGCACGTCGCCGTACAAGAAGGCGGCGGCTATGCACTGACCGAGCGGGGACAGGAGTCGCTGGCCGACATCGCCCAGCAGGAAAAGAAACGCTAAAGGCAGGAGGCCCGGCGCGCACGTCGCCGGGTCATCGCATGCCGCCGCTAGAGCGCCTAACAGAGCGTCCGGGGCAAGGCGCGGAGTCGAAGACGGAACTGTACGGCGAGACGACGCAACGCAGCCGTGAAGGTTCTGTTAAGGGCTCTTTAGTTCGCGCGGCGGCGGTGCGGGTAGACCAGCACGCGGACGGCCACTTCGGCCGGTACGTTCATCGTCGCCAGGAACTCGGCGGCGCGCTGCAGGCCCAGCGTGGGCACCGACGCGATCGCCTGATTGATCAGGTCGCGCGTGCGGATGTCGGTGCGCTGCCTGCGCTGTGCGGCTTCGGCCGCGGCGGGCAACTCACGCGTTTCGTTCATCATCATATTCTCCGGACTCGGGATTGCAAAAGAGACACGGGTATTGTATCGCCAATGATGTCGTATTGGCCATAAAAAGTTATCCCAAGTTAATTATTTTTGCTCTAGGAATTTTCTGAGGCTTGGTCGGAGTTATCGGGGACCGCAACCGTAGGGTTGTGGGCGGAGCCGTCAACCCTACCGGAGCATCTGAAAGTGTCTATACGCCGGCGGCAGACCCGCCAACCCCGCGCGACCCTCAGGCCGCCGCGACCTCATCCTCCGGCGCCGGCAGCGCGAGGCAGCGCCGCTGGCGCAGCATCTGCTCGAAGTCCCCGGCCGGCAGCGGCTTGCTGAAGAAGTAGCCCTGCATCTCGTCGCAGCCGTGGCTGCGCAGGTAGTCGAGCTGCTCGGCCGTCTCAACGCCTTCGGCGATCACGGCCAGCTTCAGGTTGTGCGCCAGCGCGATGATCGAGGTGACGATCGCGGCGTCGTTGGCGTCGTGGGTGATGTCGGCCACGAAGGAGCGGTCGATCTTGAGCACGTCGATCGGGAAGCGCGACAGGTAGGACAGGCTCGAATAGCCGGTGCCGAAGTCGTCGATCGACAGGTTCACGCCCAGCGACTTCATGCGGTGCAGCAGTTCCACCGCCGGCGTCACGTCGCTCATGAACAGGCTTTCGGTCAGCTCGATCTCGAGGCAGTCCGGATCCAGGCCGGTGTCGTTCAGCACCGATTCCAGGCTGGCGATCAGGTCGGCGGCGCCGAACTGGCGCGCCGACAGGTTGACCGCCACCCGCAGCTTGCCCAGGCCCGCATCCTGCCAGGCCTTGTTCTGGGCGCAGGCGGCGCGCAGTACCCAGGCGCCGATCTGCACGATCAGGCCGGTCTCCTCGGCGATGCCGATGAAGCGCACCGGCGGGACCATGCCCAGCTCCGGGTGGTTCCAGCGGATCAGGGCTTCCATGCCGACGATCTGGCCGGTCTTGAGGTCGACCTGGGGCTGGTAATGCAGGACGAATTCGTTGCGCTCCAGCGCATTGCGCAGCGCGCTTTCGATCCGCACCCGTTCGAGCGACTCCTCGTTCATGGCCGGGGTGTAGAACTGGAAATTGTTGCGCCCCATCTTCTTGGCGCTGTACATCGCGATGTCGGCATGCTCGATCAGGCTGTCCGCCGGCGTGCCTTCGCTCGGGTAAACCGCCACGCCGATCGAGCAGGTGACGAAGAACTCCTTGGTGCCGAGCATGACCGGCTGGGCCACCGAATCCATCACGCGCTGCACGATCTCGGGGTGCAGCGGTTCTTCCGCGTGCTCCGACAGGATCACCACGAATTCGTCGCCGGACAGGCGCGCCACGGTGTCGGTATCGCGCAGCGAGCCGGTCAGGCGCGCGGCCACCGTCATCAGGAGCACGTCGCCGGCCTTGTGGCCCATCGAGTCGTTGACGAACTTGAAGCGGTCCAGGTCGATCAGCATCACCCACATCGGGCGCCCGCTGCGGTTGGCGTAGGCGATCGCCTGGCCCAGGCGGTCCTGCAGCAGCGAACGGTTCGGCAGGCCGGTCAGCACGTCGTGCTGGGCCACGTGGTGCACGCGCTGCTCGGTGAGCTTGCGTTCGGTGATGTCGCTGCCGGTGCCGCGGTAGCCCATCAGGGTGCCGGTCTCGTCGAAGACCGGCTGGCCGTTGACGCAGAACCAGCGTGTGTCGCCCTGGTCGTCGACGGTCTTGTATTCGAGGTTGGCGAAGGGCTCGTTGGCCTTGATCTGGGCGATGTGGGCGCGTCCGCTCTCGGTCTCGAGCAAATTCGGCTGGAATTCCCAGCGCGTCTTGCCCAGCAGGCCGTCGACCGGCACGCCCGTTTTTTCGGTGAAGGCGCCGGTGACCATGGTGAAGCGCAGTTCGGCGTCCTGTTCCCAGTACCAGTCCGAAGACATCGACACCAGCTGG
Source organism: Massilia sp. DD77 (assembly GCF_036961685.1). Classification (NCBI taxonomy): domain Bacteria; kingdom Pseudomonadati; phylum Pseudomonadota; class Betaproteobacteria; order Burkholderiales; family Oxalobacteraceae; genus Massilia; species Massilia sp. DD77. The sequence continues at coordinate 131,097 of NZ_JBAMDH010000006.1, read as the reverse complement.
CGGAAGCGCTGCTCGCTCTGCTGCAGCGCCTTCTCGGCGCGTTCGCGCGCGATCATGTCCTCGACCAGGCGGCGGTTGGTGCGGCGCAGGTCGGCGGTGCGCTGGCGCACCAGCTGCTGCACCTTGCGCGCGCGCCGGCCCGAGGCCTGCACGAACGCGGTGCTGAGCAGCGTGATCAGGACGCCGCCCACCAGCAGGGCGGTGGACGCCATGTGGTCGGGCAGGTAGGGACGCGGCGCGGAGGCGACGTCGATGCGCCACGGACGTCCGGCGATCTGCAGGGTCGTGCTGCGCACATCCGGATGGGGAGGACCGAACCACGCTTCAAGCGCGCCGGACGGCGCGGCGGCGGTGGGACCGGTCGACAGCAGGCGCTTGTGCGCGTCCGCGTGTTCGCCGGCATAGACCGACACGAAAATGTCGTCCGAGTCGAGCAGGCCGGCGCCGGCCAGCGAGGCGCGCACCAGCTCGTTGCCGCGGATGATCACGGCGGTGTCCCCGGTCATCACGCCGTCCTTGTCCAGCACCGGCAGCACCAGCTCGAAGCTGGGATGGGGCGTGGCGTCCTGGGCCAGCGCGAACAGGCCGGTGGAGGCGGCGCGGCCGGAACCGCGCGCCATGTCGAGCGCGCCCATGATTTCCGGGTTCTGCGATACGTTCAGGCCGAAGGCCGGCTCGTTGCCGGCCATCGGCTCCAGGAAATCGACGATGTGGTAGCGTCCGCGCACCGGCGCCGGCACCTGGCCTTCGGACCGCAGTTCGGTGAAGATGGTGCCCGGACGGACGGCCTGCAGCTCGGCCTCGACCGCGGCGCGGTCCTCGCCCTGCACCACGCGGTGGTAGTTGAAGGCCTGGATGAAGCGGTGGCGTTCCAGCAGGGCCGAGGTGAAGTCGGCGAACTGCTGGCGCGTGACCGGCTCGCCGCGCGCGAATAGCTGGTTGGTGACGGTCAGGACTTCCACCGCCTGGTCCATGCCCTGGCGCACCGCGGCCACGCGCTCGTCGGCGCGCTGGGCGAAGGCGAGCGCCATGTTGTCGTATTCGAGATGGCTGACGCCCATGAACAGGGCGCCGGATGCGGCCAGGCCGCCCCCGAGCGTGAGGGCCGCCGCAAGGGTAAGCGACAGGGGCAGGCGGCGACGCGGCATGTGATGGTCCAGAGGGTCCAGGCTTGTCAGTTGATCAGGAACGGAATAGTGCTTGCCAATAGGCATTAGTGCGCGCCAGTTTGTCATAAAAGCGGGTGGTTTCGCAAACGAATTGTGCCTTGCTGGTCAATTCGTCCAGACACGATGTGGCCGCCCTCAGACAGGGCGCCATGACAACCATGCAAGCACCGCGCGCGCCAGCAGGCGGTTGGTCCAGGACCAGCCGAACCCGCCCGGGCGCGCCAGCCTGCCAAGCAGGCGTTCGGCCGGTCCCGGGGTGGCGTGGCGGGGCCGCGGGCGCACCGCGAACAGGATCCGGTTGTTGCCGGCGATGCCGCGGAACCAGGCCAGCCGGCCGCCGAAGGCGGTGCGCAGCCGTTGCAGCGCAGCGACATAGTCAGGATCGTAAGTGAAGATATTGGCAACCAGTACGCCGTCCGGCCTCAGGCAGCGCCGGCAGTCGGCATAGAAGCGCGCGCTCGACAGCGCGGGCGGCAGGCCGGCGGCGTCGAAGCCGTCCACCAGCAGCACGTCAGCCAGGCCGGGATTGGCCGCAAGCCAGGCGCTGGCGTCGCAGTGCAGCACGCGCAGGCGCGCATCGTCCGGCGGCACGTGGAACTGCGCGCGCAGGGCGATCACGTCGGCGCGCAGTTCGAGCACCGTGATGCGGGCGCGCGGGAAACGGCGGTAGCAGAACTTGGCCAGCGAGCCGCCGCCCAGGCCGACCATCACGATGTGGCGCGGATCGGGCGCGAACAGGGCGAAGCACATCATGGCGCGCGCATAGGCCAGCACCAGGTCGTCGGGGCGCGAGAGCCGCATCTCGCTCTGGATGTCGCCGGGCGTGAACTCCAGGGTGCGGCGGTCGCCCTCGGTGCGCACCAGGGGCGGGGAGGGCGGATCCTGCCCGGGGCGGTCGGCGGAAGCGGACATGGCCCGAGTATATACGTGAATGGACAGGCTCCCGGCCCGGCTTGTTGCAGGGCATCGCTTTCTGATAAGCTGGCCGCCACGCGCCACTCGAAAAGCCCCTATGTTCCTGGACCATCCTACGATCACCGCCACCAACAGCCACACCGAGCCGGACCGGATCGAGCGGCTGCAGCGCGTGTACGGGTATGCGATGGCCCTGGCGGACGCCGCCGGCAACGCCCGCTTCGTCGAAAAGCTGACCCAGCTCCACGACCACAAGGGCACCCTGATCGTGTTCTGGCACGACGCCCCCAGCGGCGACGAGCAGGGCTACTTCTCCCGCGCCTGGGCCAGCAAGATCGGCGACGGCACCACCCACGTCGAACACGAGTACTGACATGATGCCGCTGGACGCCTCCACCATGGTACTGGTCCTGGCCCTGGGCAACCTGGCCCTGGTCGCGCTGCTGACCTTCTTCGACCATGGCCCGGTGCGTTCCCAGGCCTTGTCCGCCTGGAGCCTGTCCAAGCAGATCCAGGGCGGCGCCTGGCTGCTGCTGGCCCTGGGCGCCACCAGCGTGGTGCCGCCGGCGATCGCGATCCCGGGCGGCTACGCGCTGCTGCTGGCCGGCGTGGCGATCGAGTCCGGGGCCTCCTGGCAAGCCGCGGGGCGCGACGGCTGGCGCCGTCCCACCCTGGTGCTGGGCGGGCTGGCGATCCTGGCCTTCTTCATTTGCTACCTGATCGACGAGGAAGGCCTGCGCGGCGTGGCCGCCTCGCTGCTGCTGGGCGCCTTTTACCTGTCGGGCGCGGCGGCCCTGGCCAGCCGCTGGAAGGAGAACAGCCTGCTGCAGCGCTTCCTGGCGCTGGTGACGGCGGTACTGGCCCTGGTGGTGGCCGCGCGCGGCCTGTTCGTGCTGCTGCTCGAAGGGGGCTGGGGCTGGCTGACCAACGAGATGCTGGGCCAGCTTTCCAGCGGCGCGCTTTATCTCATGATGCTGGCCAACTGCTTCGGCATGCTGCTGCTGGCGCGCGAGCGCTCGCAGCGCGAACTGGCGCGCCTGGAAGTGGTGGACCCGCTCACCGACGTGCCGAACCGGCGCGGCTTCTTCAGCGCGCTGGGTCCCTGGATGGCCCTGGCCCGCCGTCCCGGCCTGCCGACCGCCCTGGTGGTGCTCGACCTCGACCAGTTCAAGCGGGTCAACGACGGCTACGGCCACCCGGCTGGCGACGCCGTGCTGCGCCACGTGGTGGAACTGTGCAAGCGCCAGCTGCGCGACAGCGACATGCTGGGCCGCCTGGTGGGTGTCGAGTTCGCGATCCTGCTGCCGCGGACGAACCTGGACGAAGCCACCCTGGTGGCCGAGCGTATCCGCGCCGCCATCGAAACCACCCCGGTCAAGAGCGAACGGGCGCTGATCAAGATGACCGCCAGCTTCGGCGTCACCATCATCCGTCCGGAAGACAGCACCGTGACCCTGTTCCAGCGCGCCGACGAAGCCCTGGTGGCGGCCAAGCAGGGTGGGCGCAACCGCGTGTCGCAAGCCGTGGCGGCGGTGGCCGAAGTCTGAAGTTCGATGTCTAGGCTCCGCCAAAAGTCATAGGCGTGTCATATCCGGGCCGTATCCTGCTGCCATCTCGCCGCAGGAACGACCATGACACTTTCCACTCCTGAATCCCCTTTGTATGCTGCCGTCGAGCTGGGCTCGGACAGTTTCCGCCTGCATGTCGGGCGGGTCGAGGACGGCACGGTCCAGCTCGCGGCCACGATGTCCGAGCCGGTGCGCCTGGCCGCGACCCTGGATGAGGACGGCAACCTGTGCGCGGCCGCGATGCGGCGCGCGCTGGGCTGCCTGGGCGAGTTCCGGCGCGCCCTCGACGCCTGGCGGCCGGAAGCGGTGCGGGTGGTGGCGACCTCGGCCCTGCGGATGGCGCGCAATGCGGGCGTATTCCTGCCGGCCGCCGAGGGGGCGCTGGGCCGCAGGATAGAGCTGATCGACGGTGGCGAAGGCGGGCGCCTGGTCTACCTGGGCGTGGCCAGCACCCTCGGCGAGGCGGGCCAGGAGCCGCGCCTGGTGATCGATATCGGCAGCGCTTCGACCGAGCTGGTGCTGGGGCGCGGCGAGCGCATCGAGCGCGTCGAATCCTTCGCGGTGGGTGCGGTGCGCCAGAGCCTGAGCTTCTTCAGCGACGGCCGCATCGACGAGGCGGGATTCGAGGCGGCGGTACGTTCGGGGCGCAGCCGCTTCGCGCAGGCTGGCCTGGCGCGCCAACCGGGGCGGCGCGCCTACGGCGCCTGCGGCACGGTGCGCGCCCTGGCCGAAATCGCCGGGGCCGGCGGGGAAGCTCGGCTGGACCGCGACTGCCTGGCGCGCCTGCGTCGGATGGTGGTGGAGGCCGGCCACCTGGCGCGGGTGCGCCTGGCCTGGGAACCGGCGGCGCGCGCGCCGCACCTGCCGGGCGGGCTGGCGCTGCTCATCGCGCTGATGGACGAATTCGGGATCGACGAGGTGGCTCCCGTGCATGCGGGCCTGCGCGTCGGTGCGCTGTGGGACTTGCACGCGCGGGCGGCCGCGCTTGCTTGATGGCGGGATAGGCGGGCTGTTTTAGCCGCGCGAACCTAAACTGCGCCGCTTTTTCGCCATGGGTGCGTTACAAGCGCAGGGGATATGGTTAACTTCGTTCCTGAGCTTCGGACTCTCGACATGACATCCATTTTTCCATCCTTCTTGCGCCGGTTCGCGCACGCTGTGCTGTTTTGCCTGGCATGGACATCTACCGCATCGGCGGCGTCCAGCACACCCGCGCCGATCAACGTCGCCACCTACAACCTGCGCTATGACAATCCTGGCGACGGCCCCAATGCCTGGCCGGCCCGCAAGGAAATGGTCAAGGCGCTGATCCGCTATCACGAGTTCGACATCATCGGCACGCAGGAAGGCCTGGCCGGCCAGATCGCCGACCTGGCCCGGATGGAAGAATTCGATCATGTCGGCGTCGGCCGGGACGACGGCAAGCAGGCCGGCGAGCATTCGGCGATTTTCTTCCGCAAGCGCCGCTTCGCGCTGCTGGACAAGGGCGACTTCTGGCTCAGCGAAACGCCCGACCGTCCCTCGTTCGGCTGGGATGCCAGGTGCTGCCACCGCCTTGCCTCCTGGGCGCGCCTGCGCGACCGAAGCACCGGGCGCGCGCTGTTCGTGTTTTCGGTGCACTTCGATCATGAAGGCGAACAGGCCCGGCGGGCATCGGCCGAGCTGGTGCTGCGCAAGATCGCCGAGATCACTCGCGGCGAGCCAACCATCTGCGTGGGCGACTTCAACTCGACGCCGGAAACGGTGCAGATGCAGGCGATGGCGACGGCGATGCGCGACGCCGCCCGGGTCAGCAAGGCGCCGCCGTATGGGCCGCCTGGCACCTTCAATGGCTTCCGCCTCGATGCGGCAATGAGCGACCGGATCGACTACATCTTCGTCGACCGGCATGTCGAGGTGCTCAAGTATGCGGTACTAAGCGACTCGTTCGAGCGGCGCTATCCGTCCGATCACCATCCGGTCGTGGCGCGCGTCATATTGCGGTAGGCGCCCTCAGTGCTTGCCCATGGGCTGCTCGGCCGCCGCGAGAGAGGTTTCCTGCTCGGGCGCCAGGAAGCGGGTCGACGGCTGGCCATCGGCGTTGTGCTGCATGATGCGTACCGGCCGCCCCTGTGCGTCGAGCCACACCTGGCCGATGCCGGCCCCATTCCAGACGCGTTCGCCATGCTGGCGCCGGTCGGGCAGGTAGGGCGTGAGGGCCAGGTCGCGGCGCTGGGTGAACCAGTTCAGCGGCGAGCGCGGAGAGTACAGCCAGCGATTCAGGCGATCGAGCCAGTCGAGCAGGCGGCGCGGGAATTCGTTCTTGATGCCGCTGCTGGTGATCTGCCAGATATGCGGCGTGCGGTCCGACTCGCGCACTTCGACATCGTAGGCGAACGAGTAGTGCACATCGCCCGACAGCACCACGTAATTCGCCGGCGCGCGCGAATGGCGGAAGATACTGAGCATGCTGCTGGCCGTACCGCGATGCGCCATCCAGTTCTCGGCGTCGACCGTCAAGGCCAGGCCGGCGAAGGTGGCGATCCTTTGCACCACCTCGATCAGCTTGACCCCGAACATGGGCGTCGGCGAGACGATGACGGCGGCGGTTTCGTCCAGCAGCTCGTGCTGCAGCTCGGTCAGGGATTCCCAGTCCATCAGGCCCGAAGGATGACCGGGCCGGCGCCGGTTGCGCCAGCGCCGGGTGCGGGTGTCCAGCACGATGATCGTGGGCTTGGCCCGTAAGACGAAGTCCCAGCGGCGGAACGACCGCAGGCGCCTGATCAGCGCGTCCTGCAACTGCGTGTCCAGCTGATCGTCGGCGGCGGCCGTGGCGGCCAGCGCCGCCATCTCGTCCAGCGCCGTCTCGAACACCTCGGGGCGGTTGCCCCAGCCCTGGCAGAGCATATAGGCGATCAGCGCATTGCCCACGATGCGGCGCGCGAACGGATGCTCGTAGACGGTGGTGTCCCATTTGGCCGACAGGTTCCAGTCGTCGGTGATGTCATGGTCGTCGAAGATCATCAGGGTCTGCACGTGCGCCAGCAGCCGCGCGGCTCGCGGCAAATCGCGGCAGAAGCCCGCCAGCGCATCCGACTCGCGCCGCCAGCGGTCCGCATAGCGCGGGGCCAACGCCGGCGGGGGCGCATCCGCCACCAGCCGCCATGGCACCGGCGACCAGACCAGCAGGTACATGGCCATCACCTCCGCCAGGGTAACCAGGTGGTTGTGCGCGTTGGCTGTGGTGAAGATCGGCTTTTCACTGCCGCCGAAGAAGCGGTCGCGCAGCGCATCGTTGGACCTTGCCGCGGGCAGCAGCTCCACGCGCCGGTAATAGCCGGCCGGGTGGCGGTACAGCGCCTCGCTGTCGGCGACCACCGCGCCGTCCAGGCATTCTCCATACAGGCCCAGGCGCCGGATCAGCGCATGGATGGCCGCCAGCGTGGGGCCCGCCACGTCGTCGGCATAGACCTGGTCGCCGCACATCATGAGCATGGCGGGCCGCTCCTCGGCCCGGTCGATGTGATCGGCCAACAAGGCATCGGCGCGCGCCAGGCCGTCACGCGCGGGATGGTGCGGCTTGCGGCACGAGCCGAACAGGATATTGTCGCTGCGGCTGCGCAGCACCAGGTTCGGCCGCGTCGCGCCGGCATGCAGCAGGTGGGGCGCCCAGTGCGCGATGCCGGTCTCCTGGCCATCGTCCTGCTTGACGAGCAGGTCGTACTCGATGATCGTGTCTTGCGGCAGCGGCTCGGGCAGCGCGACATCGATCAGGTGCAGGCAGGCGTGGCGGCCGATGCGGATCACACGGCAGGAGCCCGCGTCCAGCGGCAAGCGCCGGGGTGCGCCTGCCACGGGCGCCAGCTCCAGGCGCAGGTCGAGCGGCGCGCTGCCGACCAGCCAGAGCACCAGGCGGCCCGGCTCGAGGCGGCGCAGGATAGGGCCGGCAAGCACGGGCGGGAGGCACTCAGAGGCAGGCGTCGGGATCAATCGGAGAACTATGCTGGTTGATAAGCGAATCAGTGTAGCAGACGCCTGGATGGCTTGAGCACGCCGAACGGGCCCGCGCCGCCGAGGGCGGACCTAACGCGATAGGCTGCCTTGGACGACAGCAGCCGTCGATGCGGCTGCATGATTGGCGCATGCTGGCGGGCGTCGCCAGGCTTCGTTCCAGCGCATCAAGGCGCCACCGACTGGGCCACCGTCGGCTGCGCCGCCAGCCGGTCCACTTCCTCCAGCGCCAGGCGCGCCATCGTCCGGATCCCCTCGTACGACTTGGCGGACGCGATGAAGCGCCCGTTGTGGCAGAACCCGGCATCCGGCACCCCGGTCACCGCCGCCAGATCGGCGTCGCGCAATCCGGCCCAGGCCTCCGGCAGATCGGCGCGCGCATCGAAGCTGTCCGGACTCACCGACACCGTATGGATCATATGCCGCTGTTCGCCCACGTTGTAGCTGATGACGAACAGCACCTTCGGCATCTCCTTGCGCACCACGGCCGACCAGGGCAGGGCGCCGTTCTTGAGGAAGGCCACCCGCCCGCCTTCCAGCATCTCGGCGCCGCGCACCTGCTCCACCGCCAGCAGGGCGCCGACCCGGTACTTGACCGCGTTGACCATGATGTCGGTGAGGACCGCCATGGCGCGCCGGAACTGGCCGGTGCGGTAGGCTTCGGCCTCCGCGCCGTAGCCCAGGCGCTGCTCGTCCATCCAGCTCGGGTTGTAGCCGGAGATCACGGCCGACAGCCCGTAGCCGCCGGGGGCGTTCTTGGACGCGCCCACGTCCGATAGATCGAGATACTGCACGATGTCGGCGTCGATGGCGTAGGCGATCTGGCGCGCCGTGTCCTCGTCCAGGGTGCGGCCGGCGTGGACCTGGGCCAGGGCGGCGACGCAGCGCGCGCCGTAGTCGCGCCACACCAGGCCGGCGCTGGCGTAGGGCACGCCGTTCTGGCGCGCGCCCTCGAAGCCCTTCTGGTGATGGTCGAAGCGGCCCGTGGCCGGATCCCAGATGCCGCCGACGTCGACCGCGAAGTCGCCCGCCGCGATCGTGGCGGGATCGCGCGTGCGCACCAGTTCCGCATCCGGGAACAGGATCAGCAATACCGCGACGGCCCAGGCGTCGTCCGCGTGGAACTTGCCACCGTGGGTCACAATTACCATACATACTCCGATTTCGTTGACAGCTTCCGGCAAGGAAAGCCGGTGGATGCTCCCATCATACAGGGTCGCGCAGTGCCGGAGAGAGGGGACAGGAGGGGCGCGGCACGCCAGTCTGTCGCATCCAGGTGACTGCCGGTTCATTTTGCTGTTGTTCGGCAATGTCTAATGGCATACTTCAATACTTGTCCGTTCAACCACTTTTCCCGGCATGCGCCTCCAGCTGCTCGTCCTTCCCGTCCTCGCCGCCTGCTGCATGCAGGCGCATGGCCAGGCCGCGCCCGCCCCCAGCGTAACCCTGTGTTTCGAACGCCAGGAAGTGCCGCCCTGGCGCACCCTGGACGGCGGCGGGCTGAACTTCGAGCTGCTGGCCGAAGTGGCCAAGCGCACCGGCGTCACTTTCGACTTCCAGAGCATGCCCTGGAAGCGCTGCCTGGAGCAGCTCAAGTCGAACCAGGTCGGCGGCGCCTTCGCCGTCAGCTTCAACCGCGAACGCATGGACCTCGGGGCCTACCCGGGCGGCGCGAACGCCAATCCGGCCAAGCGCATGCACGTCGACCGCTACGTGCTGGTGCGGCGCCGCGGCAGCCGCCTGGAATGGGATGGCAAGCGCTTCACCCACCTGGACGGCAAGATCGGCGTGCAGCTGGGCTATTCGGTGGGCGACTTCCTGCGCGCCCAGCACGTGCCGGTGGACGAGGGCAGCCAGCGCTCGGACGAGCTGGCGCAGAAGCTGATCGCGGGCCGCCTGGCCGGGGCCGCCCTCGGCGGCGGCGACGCCAAGCGCCTGATGCGCGGGCCGCTGGCTGCGCGCCTCGAGGTGCTGCCGGTGCCGCTGATCGAAAAACCCTACTACCTGGTGCTCTCGCACGCCTTCGTGACGAACCAGCCGCAGCTGGCCGCGCGCCTGTGGGACGCGGTCGAGCAGGTGCGCACCAGCCCCGCCTACCGCAAGCGCGAACAATCCCTGCTCGGCGCTGCGTCCGGAGGCGCGTATTAGCCGCCGCAGGCGCGGCCTGCGCCTGGTCCCGCGCCGGCTGCTCGAGAACTGGCGCCAGAACATCGTGTTCCGGCTCGGCGCCGGGATCGTGCTGGCGGTCGCCTTGTCGACCGGGGTCTATACCACCTACACCCTGCACACCCTGCGGGTCGAGGCCGACGTCAAGCTGCAGGAGCGCATCGAGCGCCAGGCAACGGTGCTGTCGCACGCGCTGGCCCGTCCGCTGTTCGACATCAACAGCGCCGCCGTATCCTCGGTGGTCGACGCCCTCGGCGCCACGCCCGAGGTGCAGACCCTGCGCGTGCTGGCGCCGGACGGCACCCTGCTGGCGGCCCTGGCCAACCGCGACCATGGCGAGGCCGCCGTGCGGGTGCGCCGCCGCATCACCTACAACGACGGCAGCCGCGCCTACCCGGTGGGTGCGATCGAGCTGGCCTTCTCGCGCCAGCAGATCGACGACGACCTGCGCGGCCAGATCGTCCATACCGCCGCCGCCAACATCCTGCTGACCCTGGCCATCGTCGGCTGCGTGTTCGTGGTGGGACGGCGCATGTCCCAGCCCTTCGCCGACATCCAGGAGTCGCTCGAGAAGCTGGCGCGCGGCGAGACCGACATCCGCCTGTCCGGCATCGGCCGGCGCGACCAGGTGGGACGCCTGTCCTCGGCGGTGCGGAGTTTTCGCGACACCCTGAACCGCCTGCGCCAGGCCGAGCAGGTGACCAACGGCCTGCTGCGCGAAAAAAGCCGCATCGAGCAGCAGCTGCGCGAACTGAACGAAGACCTGGAGCAGAAGATCGCGGCCCGCACCGAGGAACTGACCCAGTCCAACCTGCGCGCCGAGGCGGCCAACGTGGCCAAGTCGGAGTTCCTGGCCAACATGAGCCATGAGATCCGCACCCCGATGAGCGCGATCATCGGCATGGCCTACCTGGCGCTGCGCACCGACCTCAATCCCAAGCAGCAGGACTATGTGGGCAAGATCCACCGCGCCGCGCTGTCGCTGCTGGGGATCATCAACGACATCCTCGACTTCTCCAAGATCGAGGCCGGCAAGCTGGACGTCGAGCAGGTGCCGTTCTGCCTCGACGATGTGCTGTCCAACGTGGCCAGCGTCACCAGCCAGCGCGCCGCCGACAAGCAGCTCGAATACCTGTTCCACGTGCCGCAGGCGGTGCCGCGCCAGCTGGTGGGCGACCCGCTGCGCCTGGGCCAGGTCCTGATCAACCTGGTCAACAACGCGGTCAAGTTCACGCCCAGCGGCGAGCTGCAGCTGTCCTGCATCCCGCTGCGCCCGGTGGGTTCCAACAACGCCCAGAACAAGGTGCGCCTGCGCTTCGCGGTGCGCGACACCGGCATCGGCATCGGCGAAGAGCAGCAGGCCAAGCTGTTCCGCGCCTTCAGCCAGGCCAACGGCTCCACCACCCGCGAGTACGGCGGCACCGGCCTGGGGCTGTCGATCTCGCAGCAGCTGGTGGGCCTGATGGGCGGCTGCATCGCGGTCGAGAGTGCGCCCGGCGCCGGCTCGACCTTCCATTTCGACCTCGACTTCGCGCTCTCGGGCGAAGCGGAAGACGTGCTGCAGGTGCCGCCGGAACTGGCCGGGGCGCGCGTGCTGGTGGTGGACGACAGCGCGCTGGCGCGCGCGGTGCTGCGCGAATCGCTGGCGGCGCTGCCGCTGCGGGTGGAGTGCTGCTCCGACGGGCGCGGCGCGGAAGGCGCGATCGCCGCCGCCGATGCCGCCGGCATGCCTTACCGCCTGCTGCTGACCGACTGCGGCATGAAGGGCATGGACGGCATCGAGCTGGTGCGCCGTATCAAGGCCAACGGCGCACTGCGCCACCAGCCGCTGAGCATCCTGGTCACCGCCTTCGGGCGCGACGGCGTGCAGGCCGAGGCCGAGCGCGCCGGCGTCAACGGCATCCTGTTCAAGCCCTTCGTGCAGTCGGCCCTGGCCGAGGCGCTGTCCAGCCTGTTCTCGCGGCCGGCCTTCGGCGGTGGCGGCGCGGGTGTGATGCGCACCGGCGGGCAGGGGATGCGCGTGCTGCTGGTCGAGGACAACCTGGTCAACCAGCAGATCGCGCGCGAGCTGCTCGAATCGCAGGGCATCGACGTCGACGTGGCCTCCACCGGCCGCCAGGCATTGGACAAGCTGTTCGCAGGCGGCCCCGGCGCCTACCGCCTGGTGCTGATGGACCTGGAGATGCCCCAGCTCGACGGCCACGCGGCCACGGTGGAGCTGCGCCAGGACGCGCGCTTCAACGAGCTGCCGGTGATCGCCATGACGGCGCACGCGCTGGCCGAGATCCGCGAGCGCTGCCTGCGCGAAGGCATGCAGGACTACATCACCAAGCCGGTCGATCCGGAAAAACTGTACGCCACCCTGGCGCGCTGGCTGGGCAAGGGCATGCCGGCGCGCGCCACGGCCTCGCCTTCGTCCGCCGCGGCCCCGGACCTGCCGAACCTGACCGGCATCGATACCGGTTTCGGCCTGCGCAACGTGGGCGGCAACGCCAAGCTCTACCTGGAGCTGCTGGACCGCCTGCGCGGGTCGCAGCGCGACGCCGGCAGCTGCATCCGCGCCGACCTGGCGGCGGGGCGCCTGCTTGACGCGGCCAGCCGCGCCCACAGCCTGCGCGGCGTGTGCGGCAACATCGGCGCGCGCGAAGTCCAGGCCCTGGCCCAGGAAGTCGAGGAACAGGCGAACCGCGGCGTGCGCGATGCGCCGGCGCTGGCGCGCGCCGCGGCGGCCCTCGATGGGGCGCTGGCCAGCCTGATGGCCGCACTCGACCGTCATTTCGCCAGCACCGGGGCGCCGGCGCCCGCCGCCGCTCCTTGCGCGGCGGGCCAGGACGCGGCCGCCGCCATGGCCGAACTCGATGGCCTGCTGGCCGAGTTCTCGGGCGACGCCACCGATTATTTCGACAGCGTGCGCTGCGCGCTCGCCGAGGTGCTGCCGGCCGCCGCGCTGGCGCGCCTCGAGACCCACCTGTCGCGCTACGAATTCGAGGAAGCCCGGACCCTGCTGCGGCAGGCCGGCGACAGCCACCCAGACATCGCGGAACACATATGACCGTCGTCACGAAAGACAAGCCAGCGGACAAGCCGACCATCCTGATCGTGGACGACACGCCCGACAACATCATGCTGCTGTCGCGCCTGCTGAAGGACAAGTACCACACCAAGGTCGCCACCAACGGCAGCACCGCACTGCAGATCGCAGGCGGCTCGCCGGATGTCGACCTGATCCTGCTGGACGTGATGATGCCCGGGATGGACGGCTACGAGACCTGCCGCCAGCTCAAGGCCAACCCGGCCACGGCCGACATCCCGGTGATCTTCCTGACCGCCAAGAACCAGGTCGAGGACGAGGCCATGGGCCTGTCGGTCGGTGCGGTGGACTACCTCGGCAAGCCGATCAGCCCGCCGATCCTGTTCGCGCGCGTGGCCACCCACCTGACCCTGCGCAGCGCGCGCCGTTTGCTGGAAGACCAGAACCAGGTGCTTGAACGCATGGTCCAGCAGCGCACCGCCCAGCTGATGATGATGCAGGAGGCGATCATCATGGCCATGGCCTGGATGGCGGAAACCCGCGAGAGCGAGGCCGGCAGCCAGCACATCCGCCGCGTGCAGAACTACGTGCGCCTGCTGGCGCTGCAGCTGCGTGGGCACCCGCGCTTCGCCGACAAGCTCACCGACGAGAACATCGCGCTGCTGTACCAGTCGGCGCCGCTGCACGACATCGGCAAGGTGGCCATCCCCGACCGTATCCTGCTCAAGCCCGGCAAGCTCGACGCCGAGGAATTCGAGATCATGAAGCTGCACGCGGCCTACGGGCGCGACACCATCATGCTGGTCGAGGAGCACATTGGCGGCAGCAACAGCTTCCTGATGTTCGCACGCGAGATCGCCCACTCGCACCAGGAAAAGTGGGACGGCACCGGTTACCCGGAAAACCTGCGCGGCGAAGACATTCCGGTGTCCGCGCGCCTGATGGCGGTGGCCGACGTCTACGACGCGCTGATCTCGCGCCGGGTGTACAAGCCGGCCTTCTCGCACGCGCAGGCGCTGGAGGTCATGCGCCAGGGGCGCGGCACCCATTTCGACCCGGACGTGCTGGACGCCTTCTTCGCGGTGGAGGACGAGTTCGCGCGCATCGCCCAGGCCTATCGCGATGCCGAGGACGAGGAAGCCGCGTCCGTTTGAACCCGCTCGCTACCGTTCTTCGGGCAAATCGTTTATATTGTTTGCCCTTTTGAACGATGGAGCAGCACATGCCGAGAAAGACGCCCGCCAGCCCGGCGGCGAAGACGGCGAAGGCAGTCAGGACCGTCAAGGCGGTCAAGCCCGCGGCCCCGGCCAAGGCCGCGGCAGGCAAGACCGGGATCAAGGGCGCAGTCAAGGCAGCCGCCAAGGCCGTCGCCGCGCCGCCGGCCAGGAAGCCCGCCAGGAAGGCTGCAAGCAAGCCCGCACCCAAGGCGGCCGCGGCGCCGCGCGATCCGCTGCCCGAGGCGCGCCCGGTGCTCGTGCGCGACAGCTTTACCATGCCCGAGCAGGAGTACGCGGTGCTGGCCGAGGTCAAGCAGGCCTGCCTGCGCGCCGGCATCGACGTCAAGAAGAGCGAGCTGCTGCGCATCGGCGTGGCCCTGCTCGGCGAGCTCGACCTGGCCACCCTCAAGACCGTGCTGGGCGCGCTGCCCCAGCTCAAGACCGGGCGGCCGCCGGCCCAGGGCTAGGTTCCCCGATGTGAGTCACTCCGGCCGATTTTTTTTCCGCTATCAGTAAGACCGTCGCACCGGCGGAGGCCGGTGCCCAAGATGTGCACCCAGCCAGTTCAGGCAGCCCAGCTAATGAATCTGCGACGCGCTCGTCAATTCCTTCAGTTCGCGGATCGGAATATTCGACTTCTCATGCATGCGCAGCAGGATCGTCGCCCCCACGTTGAGCTTGCGGTGGCGGATCTTGCTGATGATCGGCGGCTGCACCTCCAGCACGCGGCACAGTTCCGCGTCATTCTTGAGCTGCATGCGTTCGATCAGGGTATCGAGCAGCGGATTGGGGACGAAGCTCGACGGTTCCAGCGCGCGGGCCCGGTGCATCGCTTCGAGCATTTCCTGTTTTTTCTGTCGTACGCTCATGGCGGTTCTCCACAAATTGGCACATGGATTCAAGACAGATCGCTGTTCTGGAACGGTGCCCAGCCTGTTGTGATGGCTTTTGCGCGGCGGGTCGTTGTGATACTACTACGATTGCGTCTTACGCAATGCACGATATTTAACGAAAATCGCGCGAACCGGGGCCTTTCTTCGCGGAACTTACGCTAATTTCAATCCGGAACGAGTCAGGAGCAGGACTTCGTCTGCCATGGCGGCCGCGGCATGGGAGTGGGTGACCATCACGGCGCCGGCCCCGTGGGCCCGGGTTTCGCTGCGCAGCAGCTTGAGGATACCGTCCGCCGTCTCGGGATCGAGGTTGCCGGTGGGTTCGTCCGCCAGCAGCAGGGCGGGGCGATGCACCAGGGCGCGCGCGATGGCCACCCGCTGCATCTCGCCGCCCGAGAGCTGGCGCGGGAAGTCGTCCCCGCGCCCGCCCAGCCCGACCGCGTCGAGCATGGCGTCAGCGCGCGCACTGTCCGCGTGGTTGAGCAGCAGCGGCAACGCCACGTTCTGGCGCAGGGTCAGGTGCGGCAGCACGTGGAAGGCCTGGAAGATGAAGCCCATGCGCGTGCGGCGCAGGCGGGTGGCGGCATCGTCGTCCAGCGCCGACATCGGCACGCCGTCGACGATCACGCGGCCGGCGTCGGGCGCGTCCAGGCCGGCGATCAGGTTCAGCAGGGTCGACTTGCCCACGCCCGATTCGCCCATGATGGCCACGAAGCGGCCCGGTTCGAACACATGCGAGAGGCCGGCCAGCACGGTGCGGCCGGCGTAGGATTTGGTGAGCGCGTCGAGTTCGAGCATGAATGATCGAGGATTCAGCGTGTCAGGGCGCGCCGCAGCAGGTAGCTGGCGGCGTCGACCAGGGCCACCAGCAGCAGCATCGCAACCACCACCGTGGCCGCGCTCTGCATCTGGAACAGCGACAGGTGGTACTTGAGCATCTGGCCCAGGCCGCCGGCCCCGACCACGCCCAGCACCGCCGCCGCGCGGATGTTGTTCTCCCAGCGGTACAGCGTGTACGACAGCATCTGCGGCAGCGCCTGCGGCAAGGTGGCGTAGAAGAAGGCGCTCAGGGCAGGGGCGCCGTTGGTGCGCAGGCTCGCCTCCGGCAGCGGCGCCGCATTTTCCAGCGCATCGGCGAACAGGCGGCCCAGCACGCCGCTGGTATGCAGGGCCAGGGCCAGGGTGCCGGCCAGCGGTCCCAGACCGGCCGCGATCAGGAGCACCGCGGCCCAGACCAGCTCCGGCACCGAGCGCAGCACATTGAGCAGGATGCGCATCGGCGCACGCACGACCGGGCCGAGGCGGCCGGCGGCGGGCAGGGCCAGCGCCAGGCCCGCGATGGCCGCCAGCAGGGTGCCGACCGCCGACATGGCCAGGGTCTCGAGCAGCGCGTCCAGGCACTTGCGCAGGAAGGCCGGGGCCAGTTCGGGCGGCGCGAAACCGTGCAGGAATTCGCGCGCCGAATCGATGGCTTCGACCGCGAAGAAGGCGCTCCACTGAAGCGGCAGCGAGGCGAAGCTGGCCACCACCAGCGCCGCCAGGGAGGCGAGCAGCAGGAGGGTGCCGAAGGAGGCAGGAGGAGGCGACGGCGGCCGGCTCATCCCAGCCTCCGGCGCAGCAGTTTCGAGACCAGGTCGGCGCCGGCCACCAGCAGCACGAACACCAGCAGCATGGTCGCGACTTCGCCGCCCGCCATCATCTTGGTCGATTCGTCCAGGCGCTGGCCCAGGCCGCCGGCGCCGACGAAGCCCATCACGGCGGAACCGCGGATCGCGCACTCCCAGCGGTAGACGGTGTAGGACACCAGTTCCGCGCTCGACTCGGGCAGCGCGCCGTAGAGCAGCGCCGGCAGGCGCCCGCTGCCGTTGGCGAGCAGGATGTCGGTGGCGTGGGCATCCGAGGATTCGAGGATCTCGGCGTAGACCTTGGCCAGCATGCCGCAGTAGGAGATGGCGATGGCCAGCACCCCGGCGGTCGGGCCGAGGCCGACGATGCGCACGAACAGCAGCGCCCACACCAGTTCGGGCACGCTGCGCAGCACCACCAGCAGCCAGCGCAAGGCCTGGCGCAGGGCCGCACTCTGGAGGCGCATGCGCCCCGTGCCCAGGCGCGACAGCGACAGCCGTTCCGTGATCAGGATGGTCGCAGGCACGGCGGCCGCCAGGGCCAGGCTCAGGCCGGCGGTGGCGATGGCCACCGTCAGCCAGGTCTCGCGCAGCACCATGCGCAGGAATTCAGGATCGAGCGAAGGGTGCAGGAAGTCACCCAGGAAGCCGGCCGCGGCGCGCAGGCTTTGCGCGTCGAACAGGATCCAGGGTGTGAATTCGCTCGCCGCGAGCATCGGCCACAGCAGGGCAAGGAAGACGACGGTGGCGGCCACGCGGGTGCGCCAGGCCGGATCGGGATAATGCGTGGCCATCAATAGCAGGCGCCGACCGCCAGCCGCTCGGCTGATTCGTGCGGCGTCCGGCTCGCCGGCTGTACCGTCTCGTTGGCGTACAGCCCGGCGATCATGGCGTCGCTGACCTCGGCGGCGGGGGCATCGAAGACGATGCGGCCGTCGCGCAGTCCCACCAGGCGCGGGAACTGCTCGCGCGCCAGCTCCACCTGGTGCAGGCTGCACACCAGGGTGGCGCCGCGCGCCGCGGCTTCCTCGCGCAGGGTGGCGAGGGTGTGGCGCGCCAGCAGCGGGTCGAGGGCCGCGATCGGCTCGTCGACCAGGAAGGCTTCGGCGGAAGACAGCAGCAGGCGCGCCAGGCCGCAGCGCTGGCGCTCGCCGCCGGACAGGCGGTCGACGCGCGCATACAGCTTGTCCCCCAGGCCGAAGCGCGACAGCGCGGCATGGGCGGCATCCGGGTCGCTCGGGCGCACCAGCGAGAGCAGCGCGCGCGCTAGGCTCCAGTGCGGCAGGCGCGCGGCCAGCACCGCCGTCACCACGCGCTGGCGCGGCGGCAGGGGCGGCGTCTGCGGCGCCAGGAACAGGTGGGCGCGCAGGCGGTGGCGCGCGCCCTGGTCCAGGTGCCACGGATCCTGGCCCAGCACTTCCAGCTTGCCTTCGGCAGGGCGGTGGGCGCAGGCCAGGGTCGACAGCAGGGTGGTCTTGCCGGCACCGGAAGGACCGATCAGGGCCAGCTGCTCGCCGCGCCGCACTTCCAGGTCGAGCGCGTGCAGGGCGGGCGCCTTGCTGCCCGCCAGGTGGCGCACCGTGACTCCCTGGAGCCGGAAGCTGGTCATCGTTCCGTCAACCTGCTCGTGATTACTTCAGCAGGCCGGCGTTGCGCGCCGCGGCTTCGATCGCGCCGTAGTTCGCGGTCTTGGTCGGAATAAATTTCGTGGCGCGCTGCAATTCCAGGATTTCGCGGCCTTGCGGGGTCGAGACGTCCAGGGCCAGGAAGGCATCCGTGATCTTCTTCTTCAGCGCCGGATCCATGTCGCTGCGCACGGTCCAGTTGTAGTCGTAGTAGCCCGGGGTGGTGTAGAACACGCGCACGACCTTCGGATCGACCTTCTTGGCCTCGACCAGCTTCTCCCACACCGACATGTTGAGCGCACCGGCGTCGACCTTGCCGCCGGCGACCGCCGCCACGGTGGCGTCATGCGCGCCCGAGAAGGCCACGCGCTTGAGGTCGGTGTCCGGATTGACCTTCGCGCCCAGCAGGAAGGAGCGCGGCATCAGGTGGCCCGAGGTCGAGGATTCCGAGCCGAAGCTCAGGGTCTTGCCGCGCAGGTCTTCCAGCTTGTTGATGCCGGGCTGGGTGGTGATGAAGACGGAGCGGAACTTTTCATCCTCGGCGCGCTGTACCAGCGGCGTGACCTGGCCCTTGCTGCGCGCATTGGCCTGCACGAAGGTGAAGCCGCCGAACCAGACCATGTCGATCTTGCGCTGGATCAAGCCCTCGACCGAGGCGGCATAGTCGGTCACCGGGGTGAACTCGACCTTGAGGCCGGTGGCCTTGGCCAGGTAGTCGCCCAGGGGCTTGAACTTGCGCTGCAGTTCGGTGGGCGCCTCGTCCGGAATGGCCGAGACGCGCAGCACGCCGGTGCTGCTCTGGGCCAGGGCGGCGCCGGCGACCAGCAGGCTGCCGGCCGAGGTGAGGAACAGGTTCTTCAGGAAACTGCGACGGAGGGACGAGGTCATGATGGTTCTTCTTTTGAGTCGGGGAAATGGATGGACCGTAGGCTGCACGCTTGCGGCTGGCGGGTGCGGCGCGATCGCGGATTCGGCTATGATAGCAAAAACTGCAACAGGAACTTCCAGGCCATATCGCATGGTGCGGCGTGGCGGCTCGAATGATAAACCTTATGCTGACATCCTGCACGAGCGACGATCTGTCCACACGTGCCGCGGCGCAGGTAGTCAATGCGCACGTGGCCGACGAACTGCACGCCGGCTTGCTGGCGCCCGAGGCCTGGATCTCGCCCAAATTCCTCTACGACGCGCTGGGCTCCAAGCTGTTCGAGGCCATCTGCGAGCTGCCCGAGTATTATCCGACCCGCACCGAAGCCGCCATCTTCGAGCACTACGGCGCCGAGATCGCGCGCGTGGCCGGCAGCAACGCCACCCTGATCGACCTGGGCGCCGGCAACTGCGCCAAGGCGGCCTCGCTGTTCCCGCTGCTGCAGCCGGCCCAGTACGTGGCGATCGACATCTCGGCCGAGTTCCTGTGCGACGCCCTGGCCCACCTGCGCCAGCGCTTCCCGCACATCGCGGTCGAAGGCCTGGGCATGGACTTTTCCAGCCGCTTCGAGCTGCCGCCGCTGGTCCGCGCCGAGCGCCGCCTGTTCTTCTATCCCGGCTCCTCGATCGGCAATTTCACGCCCGACGAAGCGCATGCTTTCCTGCGCCGCCTGCGCGCCCAGTGCGGGCAGGATGGCGGCGTGCTGATCGGCATCGACCTGGCCAAGGACAAGGCCGTGCTGGACGAGGCCTACGACGACGCTCTCGGCGTCACCGCCGCCTTCAACCTGAACATCCTGCGCCACGTGAACGCGCTGGTGGACGCCGACTTCGACATCCGCCAGTGGCGCCACCACGGTTTCTACCAGCCCGAGCTGGGCCGCGTCGAGATGCACCTGGAGGCGCGCAGCGACCAGGAAGTGCACTGGCGCGGCGGCCAGCGCAGCTTCGCCGCGGGCGACTGCATCCATACCGAGAACAGCTACAAGTACCAGCAGGCCGACGCCATCGCGCTGCTGGAGCGTTCCGGCTTCGAGGCGACCCACGTCTGGACCGATCCCCAGCGCTGGTTCGCGGTCATCCACGCCCAGGCGATCTAGCATGGATGCGCTGCGCACAGGGAGCATGCCGATGGGTGAACTGGCGCAAACCTATGCCGCGGTGCGCCAGCGTTCGCTGCGCATCGCCGAGCCGCTCTCCAGCGAGGACTGCTGCGCCCAGTCGATGCCGGACGCCAGCCCCGTCAAGTGGCACCTGGCGCACACCACCTGGTTCTTCGAGACCTTCCTGCTGGAACCGAACGAGCCCGGATTCCAGCCGCACCACCCGGCCTTCCGGGTGCTGTTCAATTCCTACTACAACGGAATCGGCGACAAGCATCCGCGCCCGCGCCGCGGCCTGTTGACCCGGCCCTCGCTCGACGAGGTGCGCGCCTACCGCGCCGACGTCGACCGGCGCATGGAGGCGCTGCTGGGCGGGCAGCCCGGCCAGGCGCTCGCCAGCCTGCTGGTGCTCGGCCTGCAGCACGAGCAGCAGCACCAGGAACTGATGCTCACCGACCTCAAGCACCTGCTGGCCCAGAATCCCCTGTACCCGGCCTATACGCCCGACGCGCTGGACCCGGCGGCGGGCGCGCCGGTGCTGGAATTCATCGAGTTCGACGGCGGCCTGGCCGAGATCGGCTATAACGGCCGGGGTTTCTGCTTCGATAACGAACTGCCGCGCCACCGCGAATACGTGGCGCCGTTCGCGCTGGCCTCGCGCCTGGTCACCAACGGTGAATTCCTCGAATTCATCGAGGCCGGCGGCTACCGCGACCCGTCGCTGTGGCTGGCGGAAGGTTGGGACCGCGTCTGCGCAGGCGAGATCCTCCAGCCGCTGTACTGGCTGGAGGAGGGCGGAGTCTGGCGCGAGTTCACACTGCACGGCGTGCAGCCGCTCGACCTGGCGCGGCCGGTCACCCACGTGTCGCTGTACGAGGCCGACGCCTACGCGCGTTGGCATGGAAAGCGAACGGCGGGGTCGCGCCTCCCCACCGAAGCCGAGTGGGAATTCGCCGCGCGCCAGGCGGCGCTGTCGGGCGGCGGCCTGCATCCCGAAGGCGCCGACGGCGAAGGCCTGCAGCAAATGTTCGGGGCCTGCTGGCAGTGGACCAGCAGCAGTTACGCGCCGTATCCGGGCTATGCCCCGGCGGCGGGCGCCATCGGCGAGTACAACGGCAAGTTCATGGTCAACCAGTACGTGCTGCGCGGCTCGTCCTGCGCCACGCCGGACGGCCACGCGCGCCCGAGCTACCGCAACTTCTTCCCGGCTGGAGCGCGCTGGCAGTTCACCGGGATCAGGCTGGCCCGATGATCCGCGCGCGTGACTGGCGCACGCGCCTGCTCGACCACCGCGCCAACGTCTACATCCTCACACACCCGCTCGCCTTCGTCCTGCAGGTGCTCAAGGGCTTCCGCGCCAACCAGGGCCTGCTGCTGGCCGGGGCGGTCGCCTACTACGCCCTGCTGTCCATCGTGCCCTTCCTGATGCTGGTGGTAGTGGTGCTGTCCCACTTCCTGAACCAGGCCGAGCTGCTCGACACCCTGCGCCGCTACCTGGAGCTGCTGGTGCCGGGCCAGTCGCGCTCGATCGTGGCCGAGGTCGCGAACTTCCTCGACAACCGGCCCATCATCACCTGGGTGCTGGCGGCCACCATGCTGTTCTTCAGCTCGCTCGCCTTCACGGTGCTGGAAAACGCCATGAGCGTGATCTTCGTGCACCGCTTTGCCGAACGCCGGCGCCACTTCCTGGTGTCGGCGGTGCTGCCGTATTGCTACATCGTGGCCCTGGGCTTCGGCATCATGATCGTGACCCTGGTCGCCGGCACCCTGCAGGTGATGGGCACCGAAAGCGTCTGGCTGTTCGGCGTCGAATGGTCGCTGGGCGGGGTGTCGGGTGCGCTGCTCTACCTGCTGGGACTGGTGGGCGAGGTGCTGGTGCTGAGTTCGATCTACCTGGTGATGCCGGTCGGCCGGCTCTCGGTCTGGCATGCCCTGATCGGCGGCATCACGGCGGCGCTGCTGTGGGAGGTCGCGCGCCACGTGCTGGTCTGGTACTTCTCGACCCTGTCGCAGGTCAACCTGGTCTACGGCTCGATGACCACCGCCATCGTGGTCATGTTCAGCCTCGAGATCGCGGCGACCCTCCTGCTGCTTGGCGCCCAGACCATCGCCGAATACGAGCGGGTCGGCCATGCCGGCAGCGCAACACCGCCGATACCGCCGGCGCCGCCCGCGCCGCCCGGCTCTTGAGTACTGCGGCTGATCAATTTCATCTAGGTGGGGCAATGGCACAGTAGGGTCTTGCGCCACACCAAGCGTGCATGCGGAAAACCTGCGCGCAACCTGACCAGGAGATGTCATGAGCCAAGCCGCCGCTGTCGACTTTCCCTTGCCGGTCGCACTCGCCCTGGGCGCCGTGCTGCTGGTGCTGCTGGCGGTGACGGCGATCCTGGTCTCGCTGCGCAAGCCGGTCCGGGTGAGAAACCCGGCGCCGGCGCCGGACTGGGTGCACGGCCGCGAGCCCAGGGCGCCTTTCGACGACCAGGCCCATCCTTTCCGACTCGGCCACCTGCGTATCGATTCCCTCTCCGACCTGTCCAGCCAGCCGCGCGGCCGGCACTGACGAAAGGCCCATCATGTCGATCCGACTTGGCGGCCTGCCGGCCGGGATCAAGCGCGCCGTCGTCGATGCGCACCGCAGCGTGGCCGGGCAGCACATGGAAGAGCTCGCCCAGTTGGTGCCTGTTCCGTCGCTGGCCGTGACCTCGGTCGAGGTCAGCTTCGACATGGAGGTCAAGTCGAACTATACCCACGAGACCGATGCCGAGACCTCCTCGCACACCCAGGAGCAGGCTTCCTTCGACGCCAAGGCGGGCTGGGGCTGCTTCTCGGTCGAGGTCAAGGCCGAGCAGCAGCCGATCCCGGAAGGCATCAAGATGATCCTCGACATGTTCAGCAAGAACATGACGATGAAACCGATCATCGCCAGCGGCAACAGCAACAGCAACAGCAACAACAACAACGCGACGCCGATCCCGGCGCCCCACGCCTGAGCGGGAGAACGGCATGGCGACCATCGCACCACTCAAGGGTTTCGACACGGCGCTCGACATGCGCCGCCAGGCCGGCGCGCTGCGCCGGCAGGGGTACGATTTCGTGATCCGCTATGACAGCCACAACCCGGCCAGGAACCTGACGCCGGGCGAGGCGCGCAGCCTGTGCGGGGCCGGGCTGCGCATCGGGGCGGTGCGGGAAAGCGCAGGCACCCACGCCGGGTATTTCTCGCGCCAGCAGGGCGTGCTGGACGGCGCCGCCGCGCTGGCCCAGGCGCGCGCGGCCGGGCAGCCCACCGGCAGCGCGATCTACTTCGCGGTCGACTACGACGCCACCCGCGCCGGCATCGACGCTCCGGTCAGCGCCTACTTCAGCGGCGTGCGCGCCGCCCTGAACGGCGCGGCCGGCTACCGCCTTGGCGTCTACGGCTCGGGCCTGTGCTGCGGCGCGATGCTCGACCGCGGCCTGGCCTCGCTCAGCTGGCGGTCGCAGTCGGGCGGCTTTTGCGGCAGCCGGGACTATGCCCAGGCCATGCGCCACGACCTGATCCAGTCGCTGGGCACGCGTCTCAGCCTGGACGGGGCGGCGCTGGAGATCGACCCTGACGCCAGCAATCCGCAGCGCGGGCCGGAGCACGACCCCGGGCTCTTCCTGCTGGCCGCGTAAGGAAGCGGTAGGCTACACTGCCGGGCATGGCGCATTTCACTTTTTGCTGGGAGCTGGGCGGCGGGCTCGGTCACGCCGGCCGCATCCGTTCGCTCGCCCAGCCCCTCCTCGCGCGCGGCCACCGGGTCAGCCTGGTGCTGCGCGACCTGGTCCTGCCGCGCAAGCTGCTGGCCGGCCTCGATGTGAGGGTGTACCAGGCCCCGGTCTGGCTGCACCGCACGCAAGGATTGCCGCCAGAGGCGGCCAGCCTGGCCGAGATCCTGCTGGGCTGCGGCTATCTCGACAGCGATGCGCTCGCCGGCCTGGTGGATGGCTGGCGCGCGTTGTTCATGGGGGATCGTCCGGATCTCGTGATCGCGGACTACGCGCCCACGGCGCTGCTGGCTGCGCGCAGCCTGGACTTACGGAACGCCTCGGTCGGCCCCGGCTTCAGCATGCCGCCCGCGAGTGCAGCCCTGCCGCCGCTGAACCTGCATGGCGCGCTGCCGCCGGCCCGCCTGGCCGCGGGCGAAGCGCGCCTGCTGGCCTCGTGCAACGCCGTCCTGGGTGCGCATGGCGCCGCGCCGCTGGCGCATGGGGCGGATCTGCTGCTGGGCGGGCATCCGTTGCTGTGCACCTGGCCGGAACTGGACCATTACGGGCGCGGCGGTCCCGGTCCCTGGCTGGGACCGAACCTGCCCGCCGGCGGCGGCATCGCGCCCGACTGGCCTGAGGGAGCCGGGCCGCGCGTGTTCGTGTACTGGCCGCTGGGCGGCGAGGAACAGGGCGCCTGCCTGGCCGCGCTGCTGCGCCAGGGCTGCCGGGTGCTGTGCTATTCGCCCGCGGTGGCGGCCGGCAAGGCGCCGCCGCTGGCGGACGGGGCGCTGCGCTATGCGCGCGCGCCGGCCGCGCTGGAGGAGGTGTTCGCGCACTGCGCGCTGTTCGTCGGGCAGTCGGGGGAGGGCAGCGTGACGCGCGCCCTGCTGGCGGGCGTGCCCCTGCTCCTGATGCCGCATTCGGCCGAGAGCTACATGCTGGCGCGCCGGGTGCGCCAGCTGGACGCGGGCATCAACGTGGCCGAGACGTCCAGCCCGCGCGACTGGGACGCGATGGTGCGCGCGCTGCTCGGGCAGCCGCGCTACCGCGATGCCGCCCGCGCCTTTGCCGCGCGCTATGCGGATTTCCGCCCGCAGGAACAGGCGCGGATGCTGGCCGAGCGCTTCGAGGCGCTCGCGGCCTCCTGATCAGGCCACGCGCACGCGCGCCTCGCCGGTCTCCATGCGGCCGATGACAGCCGCTTCGCCGAAGCCCTCGCGCTGGAACAGCGCCAGCACCTCGTCGACGGCGGTCGGATCGCAGGACACCAGCAGGCCGCCCGAGGTTTGCGGGTCGGTCAGCAGGGCTTGCTGGGCCGGGGTGATGGCCGCGCCGAGGTCAACGTCCTTGCCATAGGCATCCCAGTTGCGCCCGGAGGCGCCGGTGAAGAAGCCATCATGGGCCAGTTGCAGCACGCCGGGGAGCAGCGGCACCTGGGCCATCTCGAGGCTGGCCGCCAGTCTGGCGCCGCGCGCCAGTTCCAGAAGGTGACCCAGCAGGCCGAAGCCGGTGACGTCGGTCAGCGCGTGCACGCCCGGCATGTCCGCCAGCAGGCGGCCCGGTTTGTTCAGCTTGGTGGTGTTGGCGATCATGGCGGCGTAGCCGTCCGCGTCCAGCTTGTCCTTCTTGAGCGCGGCCGACAGCACGCCCACGCCCAGCGGCTTGCCCAGCACCAGCACGTCGCCCGCGCGGGCGTCGGCATTGCGCTTGACCTTGGACGGATGCACCAGGCCCAGCACCACCAGGCCGTAAATCGGTTCCACGGAATCGATGGTGTGGCCGCCGGCGATCGGAATGCCGGCTTCCGAGCAGATCGACTCGCCGCCGCGGATGATCTGGCCGATGGTCTCGAGCGGCAGCTTGTTGACCGGCATGCCGACCAGGGCCAGGGCCATGATCGGGGTGCCGCCCATCGCGTACACGTCCGAGATCGCATTGGTGGCGGCGATGCGGCCGAAGTCGAAGGGATCGTCGACGATGGGCATGAAGAAGTCGGTGGTGGCGATCAGGGCCTGCTCGTCGTTGAGCTTGTAGACCGCGGCGTCGTCGGCGGTCTCGATGCCGACCATCAGCTCCTTCGGCACCGGGAACCCGCTGGACTTCTGCAGGATCTCGGCCAGCACGCCGGGGGCGATCTTGCAGCCGCAGCCGCCGCCGTGGGAGAAGGAGGTGAGTTTGATGGCTTGGTCGGGCGTGGTGCTCATGTCGGTTCCAGTCGATGCGGTTGTGCGAACAGCAGATTATCCACCAAGTCGCGCAGCGCCGCTTGTTCGGCGGCCGGGGCGAACAGGGGGGCGCGGGCGGCGCACTGGCGGCGCAGCAGGGCGAGGAAATCCTGGTCCGCGATACTGCGCTCGACCAGGCGGGCCAGCGCGCCCGCGTCGCCCAGGGGGAAGTAGCCGGCGTAATCCGGGCCCAGCATGCCGCGGTTGCCGCCGATATCCGAGGCAAGCACCGGCACGCCGCAGGTCAGCGCCTCGATAATGACGTTGGCGCCGCCTTCCATCTTCGAGGTGATCGCCATCGCGTGGCAGCGCTTGAGGCGCTGGCGCGCCTGTGCATGGGGCAGGGCGCCGAGCCAGCGGTAGCGCGGGCCGACCGCCATGGCGGCGCGCGCGGCGGCTTCGAAGGCCGGGTCGAGGGCGCCGCCTATATGCAGCAGGCGCACGGCCGGGTGGGTGATCTCGTTCGCGGCGCGGATGAAAGTCAGCGGGTCCTTCTCGTCGCGCAGGTGGCCGATCATGCACACGTCGTGGTGGCGCCGCCGCGCGGGCGCTTGATACGGACGCAGGGCGGGGGCCGACTGGTGGATCACGCGGGCCTTGGGACGCAATGCGGGCGGGAGCTGGACGATGCCGTCTTCCTGCAGGACCACCAGGGCCGCGGCGCGCTGGAGCGAGGTTTGCGCTTCGCTGGAATCGTGGATGTCGCGGTAGAGGTCGGTGCCGGTCAGGACCAGCAGGGACGGCTTGTCCGGATGGGTGTCGGCAAAGGCGGCGAGCGAAGCGGCGGAGCGGCGGGCGTGCAGGGCGATCAGGAGGTCGGGGGCGCGGTCCGCCGCTCGCCAGGCATCCGTCACCGCGACATCGTAGGCCGTGCGCAGGAAGCGCGCCCAGCGGCTGGCGGTTTGCCAGTTGCCGTTGTTGGCCCGGGCCAGGGCGGGGCTGACGATGAGGATGTGCTTGGCCAATGCGCGACGCTTCCTTGGGTGGGAAGGGGATTATACGCTGATGGCGTGCTGGGAAACTTGGCCGGAACAATGCCCCTGGCATTGTTCCGCTGAAGTATCTTCCATCCGTCGAGGCATAAAAAAACGGCTGCCCTCAGGCAGCCGTCTTCACATAGCGTTTGCTATTCGAGCTTACTCACCAAACGAACGACGCGCGCCGTCCATCGAGCGCGGGTGTGCACCCTTGTAACCGCCTTCGCGGCGCTGGCCGTCGCGCTGGCCGCCGAAGCGGTTGCCCTCGCGCGGAACCGGAGCGGCCGGGCCGCTTGGGCGGCGCTGGTCGCCGTAGCGCGGCGCGCCTTCGCGCGGGGCGCGATCGGCGTATTGCGGACGATCGCCCTGGCCTTCACGCGGACCACGGTCGGCGTAGCGGCCGCCGTCGTACTGCGGGCGCTCGCCCTGGCCTTCGCGCGGAGCGCCGTACTGCGGACGCTCGTAGCCACCCTGGCGCGGACCCGACGGCTTGCCGAAGCTGCGCTGGGCCGGCTTGTTGCGGCCGTCGCCCGGCTTCCAGCCTGGACGGGATGCCGGTGCGGTGCGCTTCGGCTCGAAGCCTTCCACCACGTCGACCGGGATCGACTGCTTGGTGAAGCGCTCGATGCGGCGCACGTTCATGCCTTCGGCATGGTTCACCAGCGAGATCGCGATGCCGTTGCGGCCGGCGCGGCCGGTACGGCCGATACGGTGCACGTAGTCCTCGGGGAACTTCGGCAGGTCGTAGTTCACCACGTGGGTGATGGTCGGCACGTCGATGCCGCGCGCGGCGACGTCGGTTGCCACCAGCACCTTGACGCTACCGCGGCGCATGCTGTCCAGGGTGCGGTTGCGCGCGCCCTGGTGCATGTCGCCGTGCAGGGCGGCGGCCGCGAAACCGGCGATGTTCAGGCGGTCGGCGATCATGTCGGCGTCGCGCTTGGTCGCGGTGAAGACCACTGCCTGGTCCATGCTCTCGTCACGCAGCAGACGGTCGAGCAGGCGGTTCTTGTGCGACAGGTCGTCGACGAAGTGCACCTTCTGCACGATGTTCTCGTGGCGCTTGGTGGCGCTGGCGATCTGGATCACCAGCGGATCCTTGGTGATGCGGCGCGCCATGTTGCCGACCACGCCGTCCAGGGTGGCCGAGAACAGCATGGTCTGGCGGCTGTCCGGGGTCGCGGCGACGATCTTCTCGATGTCTTCGATGAAGCCCATGTCCAGCATGCGGTCGGCTTCGTCCAGCACCAGGATCTGGAGCTGCGAGAAGTCGATCTTGCCCGACTCCATGTGGTCGATCAGGCGGCCCGGGGTCGCGACCAGGATTTCCGGGTTCTTGGCCAGCAGCTGCATCTGCTTCGGATACGGCATGCCGCCCAGGATCGACACGGCGCGGATGCGGCGCATGTCGGCGGTGTACTGTTCGGTCGCGGTGGTGACCTGCAGGGCCAGCTCGCGGGTCGGGGTCAGGACCAGCATTTTCGGCTGGGCCGGTTTAAAACGGACGCGCTCGCCGCGCGAACGGGCCGACTGCGCTTCTTGCGCAGGGGTGCGGGCCGCCGGTGCGGCCTCCAGGCCGGCCAGCTGGTGCAGGGCCGGCAGCATGAAAGCGGCGGTCTTGCCCGAACCGGTCTGCGAGGAGACCAGCATGTCGCGGCCGGCGATACCGGCAGGGATGGCCTGCTCCTGCACCGGGGTCGGTGCGGTGTAGCCGGCTGCGGCAACTGCCTTGACGAGGGACGCGTGTAAGCCTAGTGCTTCAAAACTCATTGTATTTTCAACTCTTTCGGATTAAATCATGGCGTTCGCGGACGACCGATCGACGAACTAGCGAACGCAAAATAGCAACGCGAACCGACAAACGAAATGACTCAGATTGAAAGAAATTTCGGCACAAAAGCTTTGCGCCGGGACGGTGTCCGACAACGACACGCAGGGCGGGAGGGCTTTATGGGAGGCGCTCGAAAGAGCCGCCTGGGTTTGCGTAGCTGCTAAAGGTGATACTCAGGAATGAATACTGAGGAATTCCTGCCGTGGGCTGGCTCGCCGGACAATGGTCGCGGATTTTTTGCAGCGCACAAACAGTACTATACAGTAGTTTCGCAAAGCATGCACGCACACTGCTTTCGCGGTGTGCGAACATTGCCTTGCGTAAATTTAAAACGGTCGCCCCGGTGAGCCGAGGGCGCCTGGCTCAGCGGCGCTTGCGGGTGGAGGTGGTGGCGCGCGACACGCGCTTCTTGGTGCCCGACACGCCGGCCTTGGCCTTGAATCGCTGGGCGCCCACCTTGCCGCGCTTGGCGCTGCGCTCGGCCTCGAAGGCCACCACGGCATTGTCGATGATGCTCTCGGCGATGTCGGTGTGGGCCATGGCCGAGGTCTTCGGCACCAGGATGGTCGAGCCGGCCTTGAGGCGGGTACGGTCCGGGATGTTGTTGGCCTGGCGGATGACTTCCGGCGTGGTGCCGAACTTCGAGGCCAGCGAGGCGATGCTTTCCCTGGCGCCCGTGATCTTGTGGGTGGTCCAGGACGACAGCGCCTTGCCGAATTGCGCCAGGTTGACGTGGAATTTCTCCGCGTTTTCCTTCGGCAGCAGGATCTTGGTCTTCTCGCCGCCGGTGATGACGGGCTTCTTGAACTGCGGGTTCAGGGCCTTGAATTCGTCGAGCGACATCTCGGCCAGCTGGGCGGCGACCGCCAGGTCGATGTCGCTGGTCTTGTCGACCGCGGTGAAGTAGGGCTGGTTGTCGATCGCCGGCAGGGTCACGCCGAACTGGTTCGGGCTGGCGACGATGTTCTTGACCGCCTGCAGCTTGGGCACGTAGTTGCGGGTCTCGGCCGGCATCAGCTCGGCCAGGCTGTCGAAGTCGGTGGGCTTGCCCAGCGCCTGGTTCTTCTTGATGGCGCGCTGAACATTGCCTTCGCCCCAGTTATACGCTGCCAGGGCCAGGTGCCAGTCGCCGAACATGGTGTACAGGCGCTGCAGGTAGCTCAGGGCCGCATCGGTCGAGGCCAGCACGCCGCGGCGCTCGTCCTTGAACATGTTCTGCTTGAGGTCGTAGTCCTTGCCGGTGCCCGGCACGAACTGCCAGATGCCGGCCGCGTTGGCGGTCGACAGGGCTTGCGGATTGAAGGCGGATTCGATCACCGGCAGCAGGGCCAGTTCGGTCGGCATGCCGCGCTTTTCCAGCTCCTGCACCACGTGGTAGAGGTAGAGCGAGGCGCGGCCCGAGATGCGCGCCAGATAGTCCGGGCGGGCGCTGTACCACTGGGCGTGGCGGCCCACCAGCTTGTTGTCGACATCGGGAATCGCGTAGCCGCTGCGGATGCGCGCCCAGAGATCGGTCTCACGGTATTCGTCGGCCTTGATGCTGTCGGCCTTGCCCGGCGCAAGCGCGAGCGGCAGGACTGGACGGGCGTTTGCGGCGGCCGCCGCCTGGGTGGCGGAGGCGGACGGCGTATCCATCGCGTGGCAGAGGGGCGCTGCGGCCGAGAGGGCCAGCGCGGCCAAGGCTAAGGTGGTGCGAGTCTTGTCGTGCATAGCGAGTCCAGTGTTGCGTTCAGGAACGAACGACGTGGGTCAAGGGGGCAGTGTACGAATGAAGCGCTGAGTCAGTCAAGAAATAATCGGCCACCGTTACAAAAAAACTTGTCTGGAGTAATTTTTGAAAGTTGGCATCATGAAAACGGAAGATGCCGTGCGTATCACACTTTTTATGCGGAAATAGCGAGCGTGCAATGTGCCGGATAACATGCCGGGAGGGGGCGGCAGCCCCCCCCGGAAGCCATCGGCGGCGCGGCCTGCGTCCTGTGTGCACCTTAGCCTTGTCAGCCTGTCAATCTATGAGGCGGCGCAAAGAGTGCGTACAATCCGGTCTCCGCCGTACGCTATTTATCGAAAGTTTCATCATGAGCACTGCCAACCTGAACGTGGACGACGATGCGGTCATCGCCGCGACCCGCCGCTGGCTGGAGCGGGCCGTCATCGGCCTCAACCTCTGCCCCTTCGCCAAATCGGTCTACGTCAAGGAGCAGGTGCGCTACGTCGTCTCGAACGCCACCACGCCGGAAGCGCTGCTCGAGACCCTGATGGACGAACTGCAGCACCTGTCGGACACCGATGCGGAGCAGGTCGATACGACCCTGCTGATCCATCCCTTCGTGCTCGACGATTTCGAGGACTACAACGAGTTCCTGGACGTGGCCGACGCCGCTGTCGAGGACATGCAGCTCGAGGGCGAGCTCCAGGTGGCGAGTTTCCACCCCCAGTACCAGTTCGCGGACACCGACGTGAACGATATCGCGAACTACACCAACCGCGCGCCTTACCCGATCCTGCACCTGCTGCGCGAGGACAGCATCGCACGCGCCGTGGACGCCTTCCCGGACGCCGCCGAGATCTTCGAGAAGAATATCGACACCATGGAAGCGCTCGGCCATGACGGCTGGGACAAGCTCGATGTCGGCCCCGCGCGCTGAGGGGGCGGGGGAGGCGCCCCCGCAGCGTCCCGACACGCCTTGCGTGGCGGTCTGCTCGACCACCTTCGACGAAGTCTGCCGCGGCTGCGGGCGCACGGTGGCCGAGGTGGCGCACTGGGTTTCGATGAGCGCCGAGGACAAGGAGCGCGTGTGGGTGCGCATCCTGTCCGAAGGCTACCCGCGCCGGAACACCTGAGCGCCTAACCAAGCCTCCATGGCTGCGTTGCGTCGTCTCGCCGTACAGTCCTACTGTCTTCGACTCCGCGTCGGAGGGCCGCATCCCTTGCCCTGGAGGCTAGGTTAGACGCTCTGGCTTATAGCTTGATCAGTCGTACTGGCCGATAAAGTCTTTTTTCCCGATCGGCACACCGTTGTGGCGCAGGATGGCGTAGGCCGTCGTGATGTGAAAATAGAAATTCGGCAGCGCGAAGCGGGTGACATAGGCTTCGCCGGCCGGGAAGTGGCGCGCCCGTTCGCCCGTGCCGTGGGTGATCGCGCGGCCGGCGCCGGCGTCGATATCCGCCGCCTGCAGGCTGTCGATGAAGCCCAGGGTCTTGGTGATGCGCTGCTGCAGTTCCGAAAAGCTCGTTTCGTCGTCCTCGTAGCGCGGCACCTCGGCGCCGGCCAGGCGCGCGGGCGTGCCTTTGGCGAAGTCGGCCGCGATCTGCACCTGCCGCACCAGCGGGAACATGTCCGGGAACAGCCGCGCCTGGAGCAGGGCGGCAGGTTCGATCCGGTTCTCGAGCGCATGGTTCTCGGCTTTTTCCAGCACCGCGGCCAGTGCGCCAAGCATCTGGCGGAACACCGGCACGGTGGCCGTATACATCGTCATGCTCATGCGTTTCTCCTTAAAAGAATTCAATCATAGCAATTCCTTCCCGCCGCCGCAGGCACGCGCGTCGACCCGCGCGGCGCGCCAATGTGTCGATGTGTTGTTGTGTATCCGCATGCGCGCCGCATAGTTAGTGACGCATGGCAAGGTTGTGTGCATAATCTGACAATCCACCTTTTGCAAGAGCCCAGCCGCCGCGTCCAGTGGCGCCCCCGACGTGTCATGCCCAGACTCCGCATCGATTTTCGCGCCTTGCCGTCCCGCCTGATCCGGCTGTACGGGCGCACCCTGTATGGCGCGCTGCTGCTGGTGGTGTTCGCCAGCCTGGCCGTGCCCGCCGTAGTCGGCAGCTACCTGCTGGTGGGGGTGCAGGAGCGCGAGGAAACCATCGCCGCGCTGAATGAAGGCGTGCAGCGCAAGGCCGAGATCCTGGCGCTGGGCATGCAGGAATCGCTGTGGGACATGAACGTCGAGGCGGCGCGCTCGCTGGCCGACTCCTTCATGCGCGATCCGTCCGTGGTACGGGTCGAGGTGCGCGGCCTGTCCGACGCCGATTTCGTCGACGTGCGCGCCCAGGGCGGTCCGCTCGGGCGTCTGTACCGCGCCGAACACGGCATCGTGGTGCGCGGCCAGCAGATCGGCCGCGTCGCCATCGAGATGGACGACCACCTCAGCCAGCAGGCGCTGCGCGCCAAGCAGCGCAACTATGCGCTGGTGCTGGCGCTGCAGGTGGGCGTTTCGCTGCTGTTGATCGCGCTGCTGCTCAAGCGCCGCCTGTCTTCGCCCCTGCGCGCGCTGACCCGTTTTTCCGACCGCCTCGCGCGCGGCGATTTCGAGACTCCGCTGGGCCTGTCGGCCGGCGACGAGCTGGGACGCCTGGGCGACCAGATGGAGCGCATGCGCATGGCGATCCGCGACCTGTTCGCCGACATCGGCCGGCGCGAGGAGCAGTTCCGCACCATCGTCACGCAGGTGCCGGGCGCCGTGTTCCGGGTCAGCCCGGGCGGCCCGATCGACTTCGTCAGCGACGCCATCGAGGAGATCTCGGGCTATCCCGCGGAGCGCCTCATGCGCTCCACCACCGACCAATGGGAAGACATCATCCATCCCGAGGACCGGCGCATGCACCGCCAGCTGGCCATGGACGCGGTGCGGGCCGGCCGCGCCTACGAGATCGAGTACCGCATCATCGACGCCGGCGGCATCGAGCGCTGGGTGCTGGAGAGCGGCCAGCCGCTCGGCCTGGCGGGCAGCGACTCCTTCCGCGTCGACGGCATCATTTCCGATATCAGCGAGCGCAAGCACAACGAAATGCGCATCGAGGCCTTGCTCACCGAGCAGGGCGCGATCCTGGACAACGTCATGTTCGGCGTGCTGTTCGTGCGCCAGCGGACGATCGTCTCGGCCAACCGCCGCTGCGAG
Source organism: Massilia sp. DD77 (assembly GCF_036961685.1). Taxonomy (NCBI): domain Bacteria; kingdom Pseudomonadati; phylum Pseudomonadota; class Betaproteobacteria; order Burkholderiales; family Oxalobacteraceae; genus Massilia; species Massilia sp. DD77. The sequence goes on along the minus strand of NZ_JBAMDH010000006.1, from coordinate 97,198 downwards.
GCGCTGTTCGGCTACGGCGAGGGCGAGCTGGTGGGCGGCTCGACCGAATTCCTGTTCCCCAGCCAGCTGGAGTACGAACGCGCCTGGACCGAGCACCACGCGCGCCTGCGCGAGGGCGGCGACGGCGGCGAGGAGCGCCAGCTGCGGCGCCGCGACGGCAGCCTGTTCTGGTGCCTGGTGAGCGGCTGCGCGCTCGACCCTGCGCGTCCGAACGAAGGCAGCATCTGGGTGTTCGCCGACATCACCGAACGCAAGCAGGCGGAGGAAAAGCTGCGCCTGGCCGCCACCGTGCTCGAGCACATCGCCGACGGCGTCATGGTGCTCGACGTGCACGGCAAGATCGTGGCCACCAACCCGGCCTTCACCCAGATCACCGGCTATACCGAATCCGAGGCGCTGGGGCGGCATTCGAGCCTGACCCGCAAACCGGGCGACAGCGGCAAGGACGAACAGTTCTACCAGGCCCTGTGGCGCGACCTGGCCGAAACCGGCTTCTGGCGCGGCGAGCTGTGGGACACCCGCAAGAACGGCGAGGTCTACCTCGAATGGCTGACGGTGTCGGCGGTGCGCGACGACGGCGATGCGGTCACCCATTACGTGTGCGTGTTCAGCGACATCACCAAGGTCAAGGAGTCGCAGGAGAAGCTCGACCACCTGGCCCACCACGATCCGCTGACCGCGCTGCCCAACCGCCTGCTGGTGCACGACCGCCTGCAGCACGCAATGGCGCGCGCCAGCCGCGACGGCGAGCAGCTGGCGCTGCTGTTCATCGACCTGGACCGCTTCAAGAACGTCAACGATACGCTCGGCCACCACGTCGGCGACGAGCTGCTCAAGCAGGTGGCGAGCCAGCTGGCCGGCTGCCTGCGCGAAGGCGACACCCTGGCGCGCCTGGGCGGCGACGAATTCCTGGTGCTGCTCGAGGACGTGGGCGGCGCGGCCGGCGCGGCGCGGGTGGCGGAAAAGCTGATGCACATGTTCGAGCGCTCGTTCACGGTCTCGGGCTACGAACTGTTCGTGACCGGCAGCGTCGGCATCAGCCTGTTCCCGCAGGACGCCGCCGACCTGAACATGCTGATCCGTAACGCCGACGTCGCCATGTACCAGGCCAAGGCGCGCGGGCGCAACGGCTACGCCTTCTATGCCGCCTCGATGAGCGGCGAGGGCGTCGAGCGCCTGCGCCTGGAAGCCCTGCTGCGCCGTGCGGTGGAAAAGAACGAGATCTTCCTGACCTACCAGCCGCAGGTCGAGATCGACAGCAGCCGCCTGATCGGCGTCGAGGCCCTGGTGCGCTGGCAGAGCCCCGAGCTGGGCCTGGTGACGCCGGACCGCTTCATTCCGCTGGCCGAGGACACCGGCTTCATCGGCCAGCTGGGCCAGTGGGTGCTGGCCGAGGCCTGCCGCCAGATGACCGTGTGGGACGGCCAGGGCCTGCGGGTGCCGAAGATGGCGGTCAACCTGTCGGTGCGCCAGTTCGAGCGCGGCGGCATGGCCGCGACCGTGGCCGGGGTCCTGGCCGAGACCGGGCTGGAAGCCGCCCGCCTGCAGCTGGAAGTGACCGAGTCGGTCATCATGAACACCGGCGACGCCCTCCAGTTCATCAACGACCTGCATGCGGTCGGGGTAGGACTGGCGATCGACGACTTCGGCACCGGCTACTCCTCGCTGGCCTACCTGAAGCAGATGCCGGTGCAGACCCTCAAGATCGACCGTTCATTCATCAAGGATATTTCGACGGACAGCAACGATGAAGCCATCGCCATTGCTATCATTCAGCTCGGCAAGAGCCTGAACCTGTCCGTGATCGCCGAAGGCGTCGAGCGCGAGGAGCAGGCCGCCTTCCTCCTGCGCCATGGCTGCAACCGGGCGCAGGGCTACCTGTACAGCAAGCCGGTACCCGCGAGCGAGGTGCTGGCACGATGGGGACACGATCGCGATGAGGAACTTGAAGCTGGTGCCGTCTCCGGCGCCGCAAACTGACCCTGCACTGCCTGCGCGCCGGGGCCGCCGGCGCTTCCTGATCGGCGGCCTGCTGGCCGGCGGTGCGATGCTGGTCGGCTGGGGCATGCAGCCCCCGCGCCAGCGCCTGCACACGGCCGACCCGCTGCAGGTAGAGGGCGGCGCGGTCGCCCTGAATGGCTGGATCGCGATCGCCCCCGACGGCACGGTCTCGGTGGTGGTGCCGCGCAGCGAGATGGGGCAGGGCGTGCACACCGCGCTGCCGATGCTGCTGGCCGAGGAGCTCGACGTGCCGCTGGCCGCCGTGCGCATCGTCAAGGCCCCGATCGACAAGATCTTCGCCAACGTCGCCGTCATGCGCGAGAACCTGCCTTTCCACCCCGACGACGAGGGCAGCGTGCGCCAGGGCGCCAACTGGCTGCTGGCGAAGGTGGGGCGCGAGCTGGGCATCATGTTCACCGGCGGTTCGAGCAGCGTGCGCGATGCCTGGACCCCGATGCGCGAGGCGGGCGCGGTGGCGCGCGCCATGCTGCTGCGGGCCGCCGCCGAGACCTGGGGCGCGACGCCGGCCGATTGCCGCACCGAGGATGGCTTCGTGATCCACCGCGACGGCCGCCGCGCCGGCTACGGGGCGCTGGCCGCGCGCGCCGCCGCCTTCGACGTCGCACCTGGCGAGGTGCGCCTGAAGGAGCCGGGCGCCTTCCGCCTGATCGGCCAGCCGGTGCCGCGCGTGGACAGTCGCATCAAGGCCGACGGCAGCGCGCGCTTCGGCATCGATGCCCGCCCGCCGGGCATGGTGTACGCGGCGGTGAGGATGTCGCCGGTCGTCGGCGGCAAGCCGGGCGCCGTCGACGCCGCCAAGGTGAAGGGGATGCCTGGCGTGATCGCGGTCGCCGATTTCTCGTCCGCACTCGCCGAACACAGCGGCGCCGGCGCCGGCGTGGCGGTGGTGGCGGCGAGCTGGTGGCAGGCGCGCCAGGCCGCGCAAGCGCTGCCGGTGAGCTGGATCGACGGCGAGCATGCGCGGCTGTCGAGCGAGGACGTGTTCGAAGGCTTCGCGCGCGCCCTCGATGGCGAGAGCGGCTATGTGTACCACGAGACCGGCGCGGCCGAGATCAAGGATGCGGCCCTGAGCGTCAGCGCCGAATACCGCGCGCCTTACCTGGCGCATGCGACGATGGAGCCGGTCAACTGCACCGCCCAGGTGGCGGACGGCAAGGTCAGGCTGTGGGCCTCGACCCAGGTGCCGAGCATCGCCGTCGACGTGGCGGCGCGGGTGGCGGGCGTGGCGCGCGAACAGGTCGAGATCGAGGTCATGCTGCTGGGCGGCGGCTTCGGACGGCGCCTGGAGGCGGACATGGTGGCGCAGGCGGTGGCGGTGGCCGCGGCCCCCGAGGTCCGGGGCAAGCCGGTGCAGCTGATCTGGACGCGCGAGGACGATACCACCCATGACGTGTATCGCCCGGCGGCCCTGGCGCGCTTCCGCGCCCACCTCGACGCCGAGGGCAACATCCTATCTTGGGACAACAAGTCGGCCAGCGCCGCGATCGGCCACCAGTACTTCCCGCGCAACCTCGGCCTGCCGGCCGTGGGCCCGGACAAGACCACGGCCGAGGGCGAATTCGACCACCAGTATGCGATTCCCAACCAGCGCGTGGAGCACGTCACCGTGGACAGCCCGGTGCCGATCGGCTACTGGCGCTCGGTCGGCCATTCGCACAACGCCTTCTTCAAGGAGGGCTTCCTGGACGAGCTGGCGCATGCGGGCAAGCAGGACGGGGTGGCGCTGCGCCGCAAGCTGCTCGGCGCGCATCCGGGCGCCGTCGCCGTGCTGGACGCGGCGGTGAAGGCGGCGGGCGAGCCGGCGCCGGGCCGCGCGCACGGCGTGGCCCTGCACCGGTCCTTCGGGACCACGGTGGCCCAGGTGGCCGAGGTGTCGGTCGAGGGCAAGGACATCCGCGTGCACCGGGTGGTGTGCGCGATCGATTGCGGGATCGTGGTCAACCCCAACATCGTGGCCCAGCAGGTGGAGTCGGCGGTGGTGTTCGCCCTGTCGGCGGCGCTGGGCGGCGAGATCACCCTGGCCGAAGGGCGGGTACAGCAGTCGAACTTCGGCGACTATCCGGTTTTGCGCATGGACCGCACGCCCCATGTCGAGACCATCATCATGCCGAGCGCGGCCCATCCGGAAGGCGTGGGCGAGCCGGCCGTGCCGCCGCTGGCGCCGGCCGTGGCGGCGGCCGTGTTCAAGCTGACGGGGCAGCGGCTGCGCAGCTTGCCGTTGCGTTTATCGTAGGGTTGGCGGCGAAGCCGCCGACCCTGCGTCAATCGGTCGTCAGCAAGGTGCGCAAGTTGCAATCCCGCTGCCACCCGCGCCGCTCCTCGCTCGACTGCGCCAGGCGGGCGAGTTCCTCGTCGCTGAGCGCGGCCTGCGCCTGTACCAGCCGGTCCGCCACGGCGCCGTCCGGCAGCATGGTGCCGAAGAAGGCCACCGTGTCGCCGCGCTGCAGCAGCAGGGTGGGGAAGTTGTCGACGTCGAGGTCGCCGATCAGGTCGGCCTGGTCTTCGATGTCGATCCAGACGAAGTGCTTGTCGGGGTGGCGCGCGGCCAGCCCCTCGAAGGTGGCGCGGTAGGACGAACAGGTGCCGCACCAGGCGGCGCACAGGCAGGCGACGGTCCAGGCGTCGCCGTCGAGAGCGGCGGCGACCGTGTCGCGGGTGGTAGGATCGAGGGTCAGGCTATGCATGAGCCGCATTCTACCTCTAGTCGCGCTCTGTTGCGCACCGTCTCCACGCCGCTCCCGGCCATGGTTGCCGCGCTGCCGAGCGGTTAAAATACTGCATGCCCAATATTCTCGCTATCGAAACCTCGTCCGAACTCGCCTCCTGCGCCCTGCTGGCCGGCGACAAGGTGTTCGTGCGCGCCTCCTCGGGCGTGCGCACCCATTCGCAATCGGTCCTGCCGATGGTCCAGGAACTGCTGGCCGAGGCGGGCGTCGCCCTGGCCCAGGTCGATGCGGTCGCCTTCGGCGCCGGCCCCGGCTCGTTTACCGGCGTACGCACCGCCTGCGGCGTGGCCCAGGGCCTGGCGTATGGCGCCGGCCTGCCGGTGCTGCCGATGGTGACCCTGGAAGCGATGGCCGAAGCCTGCCGCGCCCGCACCGGCGCACACGAGGTGCTGGCCGTGCTGGACGCGCGCATGGGCGAGGTGTACTGGGCGCAGTACCGTTTCGACAACGGCGCCTGGCGCGAGCTCGCCGCGCCCGCGCTGGCCGCGCCGGAGGCGGTGGCGCCGCTGGCCGCGGAGGGCTTGCAAGCCTGCGGCAACGGCTTCTCGGCCTATCCCGGGGCTTTTGCCGGCCAGCCCTTCGCGGCCGGCGCGCTGGCCGACGTCGTCCCGCATGCCCACGAACTGGCGCTGCTCGCCGTGGGCGCGCTGGCGAACGGGCTGGGCGTGCCCGCAGCCCAGGCCCAGCCCATCTACCTGCGCAACAAGGTGGCCTATACCAGCGCCGAGCGCCAGGCCATCAATGCGGGCGCGGCCGCCAAGGCGGCGGGGACCGGCCAATGACCGGCATGCCCGAATTCGGCCAGCTGAAGTATGCGCCCATGGCGCCGGCCGACGTGGACGAGGTGTGGGCGCTCGAGGAGAGCGTGTTTCCCTATCCCTGGAGCCGCGGCAATTTCACCGACTCGCTGAACAGCGGCTACGACGCCTGGACCGTGCGCGATGCCCGCGGCGCGCTGGCGGGCTACTATCTGCTGATGTATGCGGTCGACGAAGCCCACCTGCTCGATGTCGCGGTGGCCGCCGGCCGCCAGGGCCAGGGCCTGGGCCGTCACCTGCTGGACCGGATCACCGTGCGCGCGAAACAGCAGGGCATGGCCTCGGTGCTGCTGGAAGTGCGGCCGTCCAACGAGCGCGCGCTCAAGGTCTACCGCCGTTACGGCTATACCGAGATCGGCCGCCGCAAGGGATATTATCCGGCCGGCCCGGGAAACCGCGAGGATGCGATCGTGATGAGGCTCGAGCTATGAAGAAGATCGGCGAACGCGACGCCCTGTTCCTGGCCGAGATGGGCATCGGCCCGCTGTGGGAGCTGCGCGGCGCGCCCGAAGCTACCGGTGTCGCCGAGGCCGAAGAGGCCTTGGTGGCGGTGGTTGCGGCCGAAGCGCCCACGGCGCTTGCCGAGGCTCCCGCACCCGCGCCTATCGCGCCCGCACCCGCACCCGCACCCGCACCCGCACCCGCCCCGGCCCCGGCGGCGCGCACGCCCGCGCAGGCCGGGGAAGCCCCCGACGCCGCCTGGGACGATGCCGCCGTGCCGGAAGAAGCGGTCACCGATATCTCCCGCATGGACTGGGCCGCGCTGCGCCTGGCGGTGGCCAACTGCCGCCGCTGCGGCGCCTGCAGCGAAGGCCGCAAGCCGATGTTCGGCTCCGGCCCGCGCCAGGCGCGCTGGATGGTGGTTGCCGGCACCCCCGGTGCCCAGGACGAGCAGGCCGGCCAGCCGGTCAGCGGCGAGGCCGGCAAGCTGCTGGAGAACATGCTGCACGCCGTCGGCCTGTCGCGCGAGCGCGATGCCTATGTGACGCCGCTGGTGAAATGCCGCCCGGTGAGCCCGAAGGGCGGCGACCGCGCCCCTACCGCGGACGAGGTCGAAGCCTGCCGCCCCTACCTGGAGCGCGAGCTGGCCTTGAGCGGCGCCGCCACCGTGCTGACCCTGGGCCAGGTCGCGGCCAACGGCCTGCTGGGCCGTCCGCTGAGCGAACCGCTGGCCGGCGCGCGCGGCGCCGTGCACCGGCTGGGCGAGGTTCCGCTGGTGGCCACCCTGCATCCGGGCGAGCTGCTGCGGCGCGGACAGGACAAGGCGCTCGCATGGGCCGACCTGTGCCGGGCAAGGGCGCTCGATGCGGCCGGCCGCTGAGAGCTACCAGGAATCCTTCCATCGCCGCTGGGGCCATCTGCGGCGCGCCCGGGTCCGGGCGCTGGCCTGGCTGCTCGACGCCCCCGACCTGCTCGACATCCACGATCCCGCCTGGGCCGGCCATGTCGCCACCCTCGGCCCGGTGACACAGGAGGTCGCGGCCTGGCTGGCGCGCATCGACCACGACCCGTCCGAACTCGACGCCGCCCTCGGCCCCAGGGTCACCACCCGCCTCGGCCTGTACGCCGAAAAGCTGATGGCCTTCTTTTTCGCCCAGCACGGACGCCTGGTGGCGCACGGCCTGCAGGTGCGCGCGGCCCGTAACGACACCGTCGGCGAATTCGACTTCCTGCTGGACGCCGGCCCGAATGCGCTCGAACACATCGAGTTCGCCACCAAGTTCTATTTGCTGGACGCCGGCGCGGCGGTAGCCCCGGGCATGGCCCGCTTCGACGCCCTGGTCGGCCCCAACCTCGCCGACAGCCTGGGCAAGAAGATGCGCAAGGTCTTCGAGCGCCAGCTGACCCTGGGCGAACACCCGGCCGCCCGGGAAGTGCTGCCGCGCCCGGTGGCGCAGGCGCGGGCCCTGGTCAAGGGCTGGCTGTTCTACCCGCGCGGCAGCTGGCCGCTCATGCAAGGCATCACGGCCGGCCACTGCCGCGGCTTCTGGTGCGCGCTCGAGGAACTCGACGACATCGAAGGCGACGCGTTCCTGATCCTGCCGCGCCTGCAGTGGCTGGCGCCTTTCCGTGCGGCGTCGGCCGTGTGGATGCTGAGCCGCGGCCAGCTGTTCCAGGAGCTGTCCTACCAGTTTGAGGAATCCGGCAAGCCGGTGCTGGTGGCGGTGGTGCGCCAGCGGGCCGGCTTCATCGAGGAAGTGGAGCGCGGCTTCATCGTGCCGAACGACTGGCGCGAGCGCGCCAGCGAGGTGCGGATGGTTAAAACGGTCGGATAGGACCCCGAATCGGCCCCGGGGCCAGCTTGGAGGTCTCGCAGCCGTCGATTAACGCGGAGCGGTGCGGGCGCATGCTTCGACGCGCGATACGACGCGACTAATAATCTCTGAGAAGGGCGAGAATGGTTACTGTCACCTGCGAGCCTCGATGCGATGAGGCCCAGGCCTTTCCGACCCGCTTGCGCCTGACGGCCCGCGGAATCGCCGCCACGCTCGCGCAGGGGGAAATTTGCCCGCCGCGCCATGTGTTCAGCGTCGGCGTGGAAGGCGAAACCCTGCATATTCTGTGGCGGGTCTATTATTCTCCAGAGCTTCTGCGCAAGGAGCTGGCCGAGTCGCGTGGCATCGACAAGTTCATCGTGGCTTGCCTGGGTAGCCGCCATCACGACGGCTACCTGCGCCAGGAATGCCTGGCCGTGGTGCTGGCCGGTGACGCACCCTGGCTCACGCCCTATATCCTGCAACTGGCAGGCGAGTATGTGGTGGAAATCGTCGACGACATCGCGCGCGGCATCGCGTCGCGGGATGCCGGGCCGCTGGCCGCCTTCGTGAGGGAAAACCCGGGCTACATGGCGACGCTGGAGCGCCGCATCACGAGCTACTGGAGCTGTTATCACCGCCACACTTACCCGGACCGGAAGGACTATCCGGGTTCCCGCGTGGCGGCCTGCCTGCGCCGCCTGGTGGAGTAGGCGCCCGGCTTAGTGCTTGCCCTCGCCAATCAGCCCGAGCGAATCGTGCTCGCGCTGGTTGAGCGCATGGCGGCGCTGGATCAGGTACATGATGCCGGCCACCGACAGGCCGAACAGCACGATGATGACGTCCAGGTCCAGGTTCAGGGTGATCATGATCGCGTAGGCGGCGAGCATGGTCAGGATCGACAGGTTCTCGTTGAAGTTCTGGACCGCGATCGAATGTCCGGCGCTCATCAGGACATGGCCGCGGTGCTGCAGCAGCGCGTTCATCGGCACCACGAAGAAGCCCGACAGGAAGCCGATCAGGGCCAGCAGCGGATAGGCGAGGGTGACCGACTTCACGAAGATCATGCTGGTGACGACCAGGCCCATGATGATCCCGAGGGGGATCACGGTCAGCGATTTGCGCAGCGGGATCATGCGCGCCGCCATCACCGCGCCCAGGGCCACGCCAATGGCGACCACGCCGATCAGGTTGGTCGCCTTGTCCAGGGGCATGTGCAGCGAGCGCTCCGCCCACTTCAGTACGATGAACTGCAGGGTCGCGCCGGCGCCCCAGAACAGGGTGGTCACCGCCAGCGAAATCTGGCCCAGCTTGTCACGCCACAGGGTGGCCGAGCAGTTGGCGAAGTCGACGATCAGCTTGGCTGGATTGCGTTCCTGGTGCTCGTAGCGGGCGCCGGTGTCCGGGATGCGCAGGTTGAACAGGGCGGCCAGTATATAGATGCCGACCACCACCGCCATGGCCGCCTCGGCGCCGGTGTCGATACCGGTATCCACGCCCGGCAGCAGGTCCACGCCCAGCAGGAAGGCGCCCCCGCGTTCGCTCACCAGGGTGCCGCCCAGCACCGTGCCGAGGATGATGGACATCACGGTCAGGCCCTCGATCCAGCCATTCGCCGGGACGAGCTTCTCGGGCGGCAGCAGCTCGGTCAGGATGCCGTACTTGGCCGGCGAATAGACGGCCGCGCCGAAGCCGACCACGGCATAGGCGAGCAGGGGATGCACGGACAGGAACATCAGGCCGCAGCCGAACACCTTGACGATGTTCGCGATGAACATCACGCGCCCCTTGGGCAGCGAATCGGCGAAGGCGCCCACGAAGGCGGCCAGCAGCACGTAGAACAGGACGAATGACAGCTTCAGCAGCGGGGTCAGCGAAGCCGGGGCGTTCATCGACGTCAGCAGACTGATTGCAACGAAGAGAAGTGCATTGTCTGCCAGCGACGAGAAGAACTGCGCCGCCATGATGGTATAAAAACCACGGTTCATTCGAAAATTTCAATAACTTGTCCGAGTTGCTTTATACCATGAAAGGTCTGCGCGCCAAAGAAACAAAAGGTCAGCCGCGCCCGCCCCAGCCCAGCCTAAGGTAAAATAGACCCTTTCGCGAAGACACCATTTTCACCATGCCACGCCCGCTTTGCGCGACCATCCACCTCGACTCCATGCAGTACAACCTGGGCCGCGCGCGCAGCTGCGCACCGCTGTCCAAAGTCTGGGCGGTGGTCAAGGCGAACGCCTATGGCCACGGCCTGGAGCGCGGCATGCGCGGCTTCGCCCAGGCCGACGGCCTGGCCCTGGTCGAGACGGACAACGCGGTGCGCCTGCGCGAGAGCGGCTGGATCAAGCCGATCCTGCTGCTGGAGGGGATATTCGACGCCACCGACGTGCCGCTGCTGGCCGAACACAATATCAATAGCGCGGTGCACTGCATCGAGCAGATCAAGATGCTGGAATACACCCAGCTCTATCGCCCGATCGACGTGCACCTGAAGATGAACACCGGGATGAACCGCCTGGGCTTCCGCCCGGAGGACTACGCGGCCGCCTACAAGCGCCTGCGCGCCATTCCCGGCATCCGCCACATCACCCACATGACCCATTTCGCCAACGCCGACGAGCTGGAGCATCCGCGCCTGGCGATCGGCGAGCAGATCCGCCGCTTCCGCCTGGGGGCGGACGGCTTGCCGGGCGAGCGCAGCCTGTCGAATTCGGGCGGGGTGCTGCACCAGCAGCAGCTGGCGGCGGAGCTGGTGAGCGACTGGGTCCGCCCCGGCGTCATGCTCTATGGCGGCACGCCGGGCGGGCGCAGCGCCCACGACTACGGCCTGCGTCCGACCATGACCCTGCGCTCGGAGATCATCGGCATCCAGCAGCTCCAGCCGGGCGACACGGTGGGCTACGGCAGCCGCTTCGAGGCGGAGCGGTCGATGACGATCGGCGTGGTGGCCTGCGGCTATGCCGACGGCTATCCGCGCCACGCCCCGCACGGCACCCCGGTGATCGTCGACGGCGTGCGCACCACGCTGGTGGGACGGGTCTCGATGGACATGATGACGGTCGACCTGACCCCCATCGCGAATGCGCGCGTGGGCAGCAAGGTGACCCTGTGGGGCGACGGATTGCCGATCGACGAGGTGGCGCAGGCGGCCGGCACCATCGGCTATGAGCTGATGTGCGCCCTGGCGCGGCGCGTGCGCGTCACCGAAGGAAGAATGGGAAGCGATGGCTAAGGCAAAAACGAACTACACCTGCAGCGAGTGCGGCGCGATCTCCAGCCGCTGGACCGGCCAGTGCGCCGATTGCAAGGCCTGGAACACGATGGTCGAGACCGTGGTCGAAGGCCCCGGCCTGAACCGCATGTCGCAGACCCAGCATAAAAGCCTGGCCCAGACCGCGCCCGTGCTGTCCCTGGCGGACATCGACGCGATCGACGTGCCGCGCTTCGGCACCGGCATCGAGGAATTCGACCGCGTGCTGGGCGGCGGCCTGGTGGCCGGCGGCGTGGTGCTGATCGGCGGCGACCCGGGCATCGGCAAGTCGACCCTGCTGCTGCAGGCGCTGGCCAACCTGGCCGCGACCCGCAACACCTTGTATGTGAGCGGCGAAGAGTCCGGCGCCCAGATCGCGCTGCGCGCGCGCCGCCTGGCGGTCGAGGCGAAGGACCTGAAGCTGCAGGCCGAGATCCAGCTCGAGAAGATCCTCGGCACCCTGGCCGACCTCAAGCCCGAAGTCGCCGTGATCGACTCGATCCAGACCTTGTACTCGGACGCCTTGACCTCCGCGCCGGGCTCGGTGGCCCAGGTGCGCGAATGCGCGGCCCAGCTCACGCGCGTGGCCAAGCAGACCGGCATCACCATCATCCTGGTCGGCCACGTGACGAAAGAGGGCGCGCTGGCCGGCCCGCGCGTGCTCGAACACATCGTCGACACCGTGCTGTATTTCGAGGGCGACACCCAGTCCAGCTTCCGGCTGGTGCGGGCGATCAAGAACCGCTTTGGCGCCGTCAACGAGCTGGGCGTGTTCGCGATGACCGAGAAGGGCCTGAAGGGCGTGTCGAATCCGTCGGCGCTGTTCCTGTCCCAGCACGACAGCCAGGTGCCGGGTTCCTGCGTGATGGTGACCCAGGAGGGCACGCGCCCGCTGCTGGTCGAAATCCAGGCCCTGGTCGACGCCAGCCACCTCCCGAATGCGCGCCGCCTGTCTGTTGGGTTGGAACAAAATCGCCTGGCCATGCTGCTGGCGGTGCTGCACCGCCACGCCGGCATCGCCGCCTTCGACCAGGACGTGTTCATCAACGCCGTCGGCGGGGTCAAGATCACCGAACCTGCGGCCGACCTGGCCGTGCTACTGGCGATTAACTCCTCGATGCGCAACAAGCCGCTGCCGCGCGGCCTGGTGGTGTTCGGCGAAGTCGGCCTGGCCGGCGAAATCCGTCCGGCCCCGCGCGGCCAGGAGCGCCTGCGCGAGGCGGCCAAGCTGGGCTTTTCGGTGGCCGTGATCCCGAAGGCGAATGCGCCCAAGCAGAAGGTGGAGGGCATGACCATCGTGGCGGTCGAGCGCATCGACGAAGCCTTCACCAAATTGCGCGAACTGGACTGAGCGTACACGCCTCGGTCCGATTCCTTTCTTATAATGCCGCCTGGCTCAGCTTGAATGATTCGACATGCTTGGAGATAAAAGGACATCCGCCCGCAAGATCCTGAAGACCAAGGCCGTGGTCGCCATGGAAGGCGACGCGCCCGTTCTCGGCCGTACCGCGGACGTGGGCGCCAATGGCGTCAGCGTCGGTGTGCCGAATCCGCTGCTGGTCGGGCAAACCGGGCAGGTCAGCTTCGAGATCCTGGTGGACGGCAAATTCGCCACCGTCAGCGCCCGCGCCAAGGTGATGTATTGCATTATCAGCAACAATGAATTCAAGGTCGGCTTCCAGTTCCTGAACCTGGAGTTGGCGGCGATGACGGCGCTGGCGCGCTTCATGCGCTGAACACGTTTCCCCCTTCCAAATGACGAACGGCGAGCGCCCGATGGCCTCGCCGTTTCATCACCAGCCCGCTGAGCGGGCCTATCCACTATGCCTTATTGATGATAGTGGTCATACAAGCCGTCGGACCCGCTGCGGATTGCTTCGATCGCCTGGAAGGCGACGATCCCGACCAGTCCCGACAAAATACCAAACACCAGTACATTAAACATAACAGCCAAACGCCTTTCAGCATCCCCTCCTTGTAGATCCATAGGAATACCCGATTTCAGATTAGCAGGCGCTGAGGGATTTGCAAGGTTTATAGCGCTGGTGCATGTCATATTTCCGCTCCAACTTTCCGCTGTAAAACTTCCTCGCCAGAGTGAAAAACACCCCTTGCGGGCCTGTCATGCTCGTGTCACATTGAGGAAAGATGTCATGAAGTTGTCATATTCGGCCGGTAGACTGCGCAGCATCGTCACCGGGGTCTCCCGAGGCTTACTTCAAGAGGATCTGTCATGCGCATGAAGCATCTGTTCGTTTCCGTCGCCCTTGCCGCCGCCGCGCTGGCCACCAGCGCCCACGCCGCCAACATTACCGGCGCCGGCGCAACCTTCCCCTATCCGATCTACGCCAAATGGGCCACGATGTACAAGGCCGCTTCCGGTAACAGCCTCAACTACCAATCGGTCGGCTCGGGCGCCGGCATCAAGCAGATCAAGGCCAGGACCGTCGACTTCGGCGCCTCGGACATGCCGCTGCCGGCCAACGAGCTGAACGCCGCCGGCCTGTTCCAGTTCCCGGCCATCATGGGCGGCGTGGTGCCGGTCGTGAACCTGCCGGGCATCGCCCCGGGCCAGCTGAAGCTGACCGGCGCGGTCGTCGCCGACATCTTCCTGGGCAAGATCACCAAATGGAACGCGCCCCAGATCGCGGCCCTCAACCCGGGCGTCAAGCTGCCCGCCGACGACATCACCGTCGTGCACCGCGCCGACAGCTCGGGCACCTCCTTCCTGTGGACCGATTACCTGAGCAAGACCAATCCTGAATGGAAGAGCAAGGTCGGCGCCGGCACCACCGTCAAGTGGGCGGTGGGCGTGGGCGGTAAGGGCAACGAGGGCGTGGCCGCCAACGTGCAGCGCATCAAGGGCGGCATCGGCTACGTCGAATGGGCCTATGCCAAGAAGAACCGCATGTCGCACACCCAGCTGCAGAACAAGGACGGCGTCTTCCTGCAGCCGGACGACGCGGCCTTCGCCGCGGCCGCCGCCAGCGCCGACTGGGCCAAGGCCCCGGGCTTCGCGGTGGTGCTGACCGACCAGGCCGGCAAGGCCAGCTGGCCGGTGACCGGCGCCTCCTACATCCTGGTGCACAAGTCGCAGGCGGACGGTGTGAAAGGCAAGGAAGTGCTGAAGTTCTTCGACTGGGCCTACAAGAAGGGCGATGCCGCCGCCGCCGAGCTGGACTACGTGCCGATGCCCGACGCCGTCGCCAAGCTGGTGCAGGATGCATGGCGCGCCAACCTGAAGGACGCCGCCGGCAAGGCGCTCTGGTAAGCATCCACCCACCGCATAGCGCAAGGGCCGGCAACCATGCCGGCCCTTGCGTGCGCCAGCAAGATTGACAAAAAAACCATGAGCGTACATCCAAGCGTCGCCCTCAACGAACTGCCCGGCGGGGCCGCCGCCGAAGCCGACGCGCGCCAGGCAGCCGCCCTGCGCGCCACCATGCGCAAGCAGCGCATGCAGGACTTCCTCTTCCATAAAATCACGCTGCTGTTCGCGGCCTCGGTGCTGCTGGTGCTGGTCGGGATCATCGTCTCGCTGGCGATCGGCGCGGCCCCGGCCTTCAGGGAATTCGGCGCCGGCTTCGTCACCCGCGTCGAGTGGGATCCGGTGGGCGACCAGTTCGGCGCCCTGATCGCCATCTGGGGCACCCTGGCGACCTCGCTGATCGCCCTGGCCATCGCCTTCCCGATCAGCTTCGGCATCGCCCTGTTCCTGACCGAGATCTGCCCGGTGTGGCTGCGCCGACCGATGGGCACTGCGGTCGAGCTGCTGGCGGGCGTCCCCTCGATCATCTACGGCATGTGGGGCCTGTTCGTGTTCGCGCCCCTGTTCGCCGACCACGTCCAGCCGCTGCTGAAGGAAACCATCGGCCAGGTCCCGGTGATCGGCCAGCTGTTCCAGGGCCCGACCATGGGTATCGGCATCCTCACCGCGGCCCTGATCCTGGCCGTGATGATCATCCCCTTCATCTCGTCGGTGATGCGCGACGTGTTCGAGATCGTCCCGACCGTGCTCAAGGAATCGGCCTACGGCCTGGGCTGCACCAAGTGGGAAGTGGTGCGCAAGGTCGTGCTGCCCTATACCCGCAACGGCGTGGTCGGCGGCGTGATGCTGGGCCTGGGCCGCGCGCTGGGCGAGACCATGGCCGTCACCTTCGTGATCGGCAATGCGCACGACCTGTCCTGGTCGCTGTTCTCGGCCGGTAACTCGATTTCCTCGACCCTGGCCAACGAATTCGCCGAGGCCGCGACCACCATGCACTCGTCTTCGCTGTTCGCGCTGGCCCTGATCCTGTTCGCGATCACCTTCATCGTCCTGTCGGCCGCCAAGCTGATGCTGGCTGGTATGTCGCGCAAAGAGGGCACCAAATAATGAACACCATCGCCAAGAACCCCGTCTACCGCAGGCGCCTGCTGGCGCACCGCGCCGGTATCGTCCTCTCCGTGATCGCCATGGCGATCGGCCTCGGCTTCCTGTTCTGGATCCTGGCCACCTTGCTGATCAACGGCTTCGGCGCCTTGTCCAGCACCCTGTTCACGGCCGACACCCCGGCGCCGGGCAGCGAAGGCGGCGGCCTGCGCAACGCCATCATGGGCAGCGTGATGATGGTCGGCCTGTCGACCCTGGTCTCGACCCCGATCGGCATCCTGGCCGGCATCTACCTGGCCGAATACGGCGACAACAACAAGTTCGCCAGCGTGACCCGCTTCGTCACCGACATCATGCTGTCGGCGCCCTCGATCGTGATCGGCCTGTTCGTGTATGCGATCTACGTCGCCAACGTGCAGCACTTCTCGGGCTACGCCGGGACCATCGCGCTGTCGCTGATCGCGGTGCCGGTGGTGGTGCGCACTACCGACAACATGCTGCGCCTGGTGCCGAACTCGCTGCTCGAAGCCGCCTACGCCCTGGGCGCGCCGCACTGGAAGGTGGCCATGACCGTGCGCCTGCGCGCCGTGAAGGCCGGCGTCGTGACCGGCGTGCTGCTGGCCCTGGCCCGCATCTCGGGCGAGACCGCGCCGCTGCTGTTCACCGCCCTGAACAACCAGTTCTACAGCAACGACATGAACGCCCCGATGGCCAACCTGCCGGTGGTGATCTTCCAGTTCGCGATGAGCCCCTACGACGACTGGCGCTCGCTGGCCTGGGGCGGCGCGCTGCTGGTGACCTTCACCGTGCTGCTGCTGAACATCCTGTCGCGGACCCTGTTCAGCCAGAAGACCCCGCGTTAATCTATCCTGACTACTGTGATGACCCAACCTATGCCTACTTCGGCCTTGAACGCCGCCGCCAAAGCGAAGACGATCGAGATCTCCGGCCTGAATTTCTTCTACGGAAAGACGCAGAGCCTCAAGAACGTCAGCCTGGATGTCCACGACAAGCAGGTGACGGCCTTCATTGGTCCTTCGGGCTGCGGCAAGTCGACCCTGCTGCGCACCCTGAACCGCATGTACGACCTGTACCCGGGCCAGCGCGCGGAAGGATCGATTCTCTACCGCGGCCGCAACATCCTGGAGCCGGGTGTCGACGTCAACATGCTGCGCGCGAAGGTCGGCATGGTGTTCCAGAAACCAACCCCGTTCCCGATGTCGATCTACGACAACATCGCCTTCGGCGTGCGCCTGTACGAGAACCTCTCCAAGGGCGAGATGGACGAGCGCGTGGAATGGGCGCTCAAGAAGGCGGCGCTGTGGGAAGAAGCCAAGGACAAGCTGAACAAGAGCGGCCTGTCGCTGTCGGGCGGCCAGCAGCAGCGCCTGTGCATCGCGCGCGGTGTGGCGGTCAAGCCGGACGTGCTGCTGCTCGACGAGCCGACGTCCGCGCTGGACCCGATCTCGACCGCCAAGATCGAGGAACTGATCAGCGAGCTGAAACAGGACTACACGATCACCATCGTGACCCACAACATGCAGCAGGCGGCGCGCTGTTCCGATTACACTGCCTACATGTACCTGGGCGAGCTGGTCGAATTCGGCGAGACCGACCAGATCTTCATGAATCCGGGGCGCAAGGAAACGCAGGACTACATCACCGGCCGATTCGGTTGATCTGGCTGATTCTGACAAAAAGATACGGAGTGTGTAATGACAGGCGAGCATTCATCCAAGCAGTATGACCAGGAGCTGGAAGCGATTCGTTCCAAGGTCCTGCTGATGGGCGGCATGGTGGAATCCCAGTTCGACGAAGCGCTCGAGTGCTTCCGCGTGGGCGACAGCGTGCGCGCCGAGCGCGTGATCGCGGAAGACCAGTCGGTCAACCAGCTCGAAGTCTCGCTCGACGACGCGTGCAGCCACCTGATCGTGCGCCGCCAGCCGACCGCGAACGACCTGCGCACCGTGATGGCGACCATCAAGGTGATCACCGACCTGGAACGCATCGGCGACGAAGCCACCAAGATCGCGCGCATCGCCCGCAGCCTGCACGAGCGCGGCGCGGGGTCTTTCAACCACTACGACATGATCCGCACCATCTCCAAGGCCACCTGCGAGCTGCTGCACGACGCCCTGGACGCCTTCGCGCGCCTGGACGGCAAGCAGGCCTTGCAGCTGATCGCGGCCGACGAAGTGGTGGACCATGAATTCCGCACCATCATGCGCAGCCTGGTGACCTTCATGATGGAAGACCCGCGCACGATCTCGAACGCGCTCGATACGCTGTGGGTGGCCAAGGCCATCGAGCGCATCGGCGACCATGCCAAGAACATCGCGGAATACGTGATCTACGTGGTCGAGGGCCGCGACATCCGTCACAGCAAACCAGGTGTGGCCAACCCGGCGCTCGAACAGCCGGGCGCTTGAATATGGCGGACAATACCAATGTGCTGGTGGTGGAAGACGAACCGGCGATCGTCGAGCTGGTGAGCTATTCGCTGCGCGAGGCGGGCTGGGACATCCGCAGCGCCGACACCGCGCAAGGCGCCTGGGAGAGCATCAGCCGCGGCAAGCCGGACCTGGTGCTGCTGGACTGGATGCTGCCCGACCAGAGCGGCCTGCGCCTGCTGGCGCGCCTGCGCGCCGACCGCGACTTCCAGGACATCCCGGTGATCATGCTGACCGCGAAGAGCATGGAAGAGGACAAGATCGCGGGCCTGAACAACGGCGCCGACGACTACGTCACCAAGCCGTTCTCGCCGCGCGAGCTGCTGGCCCGCTCCCGCGCGCTGCTGCGCCGCAAGAGTCCGCACCTGGCCGAAGCCCCGCTGCGCGCCGGCGCCGTCATCCTCGATCCGAACAGCTGCACGGTGGTGGTGGAGGGACAGCAGATCGACATCGGCAAT
Organism: Massilia sp. DD77; assembly: GCF_036961685.1. Lineage (NCBI taxonomy): Bacteria > Pseudomonadati > Pseudomonadota > Betaproteobacteria > Burkholderiales > Oxalobacteraceae > Massilia > Massilia sp. DD77. The sequence continues at coordinate 78,847 of NZ_JBAMDH010000006.1, read as the reverse complement.
GCCGAGTACAAGCTGCTCAAGTTCCTGATGGCGCACCGCGAACGCGTCTTCTCGCGCGCCCAGCTGCTCGACAAGGTGTGGGGCGACCATGCGGTGATCGAGGAGCGGACGGTCGACGTGCACGTGCTGAGGCTGCGCAAGGCGCTCAAGGCGGCCGATGGGCTGATCCGGACGGTGCGCAGCGTGGGGTATATGCTGTCGGAGAAGTAATCGGGTGAATGTAGGGTGCTTGGGATGCATGCAGAACTTGGCCGGAACAATGCCAGTGGCATTGTTCCGGCCTTCACCGGAACGAGGGGTTACCGTTAGTTGCCAGCCCATGAGTTGCCAGCCCATGCTCCGTCATTCCGGCGAAGGCCGGAATCCGAGGTTGCCGACCCACCGCTTCGCCTCCTCGCACCACGAAGGCTCAACATCGCCCACAATAGCGTTTTCTTAAAAGACCGCGATGAACCCCAAACTCCTGTTCTGGGTCCCGGCGCTGCTGCGCCTCGGCCTCGTCTTCGCCGCCGCCGGCCTGGCCTGGTGGTGGTTCGGCCCTGTCGTCGCCCTGGCCCTGGCCCTGGCCGGCGTGGTCGCCGCCTTCTTCGTCCAGCTCTCCTACCTGTACGAACTGGGCGAATGGCTGAACGAACCCCACAGCTCGCGCCTGCCGGACGGGTGGGGCGCCTGGACCGATGTCTTCGCGCGCCTGTATAGGCTGCGGCGCGAGGACGAGCGCAACCAGGCCGAACTCTCCGAATGGCTGGCGCGCTTCCGCCAGGCCATGCAGCTGCTGCCGGAAGGCGTGGCGATCATGGACGACGTCCTGTTCCTCGAATGGTGCAACACCGCCGCCGAGCGCCACCTGGGCCTGACCATGGAGCGCGACAAGGGCCTGCGCGTGACCAACCTGGTGCGCCACCCGGACTTCATCGACTACATCATCCTGGGCCGCTACGAGCAGCCGCTGACCTTGTCCTTCCGCGGCCGCAAGCTCGAATGCCGCATCATTCCCTTCGAGAACCGGCGCCAGATCCTGGTGACCCACGACGCCACCGACACCGAGCGCGTCGAAGCGATGCGGCGCGACTTCATCGCCAACGCCTCGCACGAGCTGCGCACGCCGCTGACGGTGATCGTCGGATTCCTCGAGATCGCCATGTCCGACCCCGGCATCGACGTGGCCACGCGCACCGCGCACCTGAAGCTCATGACCGAGCAGGCCCAGCGCATGCAGCGCCTGATCCAGGACATGCTGACCCTGTCGCGCCTGGAATCCGACGACTTCCCGCTGCGCCGCGAGCGGGTCGACATCAAGGAGATGGTCGAATCGGTGGCGGAAGAAGCCCGGGCCCTGTCGAACGGCCGGCATCAGGTCGAGGTGCGGGTCGACGGCCCCGACGTCATGGGCAGCATGGAAGAGCTGCGCAGCGCCTTCGCCAACCTGGCCTCGAACGCGGTCCGCTACTCGCCCAACGGCGGCACCATCCGCCTGCGCTGGACCCGCGGCGAGAACGACCTGCGCTTCCAGGTGACCGACTGCGGCATCGGCATCGAACCCTCCCACATTCCGCGCCTGACCGAACGCTTCTACCGCGTCGACAAGAGCCGCTCGCGCGAAACCCAGGGCACCGGGCTGGGCCTGGCCATCGTCAAGCACGTCCTGCTGCGCCACGGCGGCCGCCTGACGATCAGCTCCGAGCCGGGCAAGGGCAGCACCTTCACCGCCTCGCTCCCCAATACCACGCTTCCCGGCTAAGCCATGTCGATTGGGGTCAGAGTCGAATGACGGGCAACTTTGGGGAATTGCCCAACAATTCGACTCTGACCCCAATTAAAAATCGCCGGTGGCCTGTACTCCTGGGCCGACGGCGGCTCGGTACGCCGCCCGGATAGACTCTATGGATCCAGCCGCAGTCTCGGCCGGCCGGCGGACCGTCAAAATCAAATAGGGTCAGAGTCGAATGAATGGGAAATAGTGAGAAATTGCCCAACAATTTGACTCTGACCCTCATTTGTTTGTGGGGTTAGATCCTCTTGGTAAATGGGGTCAGAGTCGAATTGTGGGAAATATGTGGGAATTGCCCAACAATTCGACTCTGACCCTCATGGATGGCGCATGGATGGGAGAAGGAGGGCGGGTGTGCAGTTGGCGGACTGGTCGGGGTACAATCTGGCCTGATTCTTTTCGGCATTGTCTATGTTCTCTCGTCGTACTTCCCTCATCGCCTGCGGCGCGCTCTTGCTGGCCGCCTGCGGCAGTACTCCGACCACGCCGCCGGCCGCGCCGGTCGCACCGGTGGTCCAGGCGGCACCGCTGCCGCCCAAGAAAGTCCGCATCGGCCTGGCCCTCGGCGGCGGCGCCGCGCGCGGTTTCGCCCACATCGGCGTCATCAAGGCGCTCGAGGCCCAGGGCATCGTTCCGGAAATCGTGGTCGGCACCTCCGCCGGCTCGGTGGTGGGCTCGCTCTACGCGTCCGGCCTGAGCGGCTTCGCGCTGCAAAGGACGGCCATGCGGATGGACGAGGCCACGATCTCGGACTGGGCGTTGCCTTTCTTTAACCGCTCGTCGGGCGTGCTGAAGGGCGAGGCGCTGCAGAACTACGTGAACAAGGCGATCGGCAACGTGCCGATGGAGAAGCTCAAGCTGCGCTTCGGCGCCGTGGCGACCGACCTCAAGACCGGCCAGCCTATCCTGTTCAGCCGCGGCAATACCGGTATGGCGGTGCGCGCCTCGAGCGCCGTGCCGAGCCTGTTCCAGCCGGTCAGCATCGGCGGCAAGACCTATGTCGACGGCGGCCTGGTGGCCCCGGTGCCGGTGCGCTTCGTGCGCGAGATGGGCGCGGACTTCATCATCGCTGTCAACATCTCGAGCCAGACCGAAGGCGCGGCCACCGCCAGCTCGCTCGACGTCCTGATGCAGACCTTCAGCATCATGGGCCAGCGCCTGAATTACTATGAACTCAAGGAAGCCGACGTCGTGATCACCCCGGACCTCGGCAACATGGGCTCGGCCGACTTCAACAGCCGCAACCTGGCCATCCTGGCCGGCGAGCAGGCCGCCGCCAGCGTCATGGCGCAGATCAAGGCCAAGCTCAAGGCCAAGCAGCAACCTTAACGAGGACCACCATGCAGACGAAACCCTACCTGACCCTGGCCGACGCCAGGACCATCGCGGCGGCGGCGGAAGCCGAAGCCCTCCGCAACAACTGGGCGGTGAGCATCGCCATCGCCGACGACGGCGGCCACCTGCTGTGGCTGCAGCGCCTGGACGGCGCGCCGCCGGTGTCCGCCCACATCGCGCCGGCCAAGGCCAATACGGCCGCGCTGGGCCGCCGCGAATCGAAGATCTATGAAGACGTGATCAACAATGGCCGCATGTCCTTCCTCAGCGCCCCGACCATCGAGGGCATGCTGGAAGGCGGGGTGCCCGTCATCGTCGACGGCCATGTGATCGGCGCGGTCGGGGTGTCGGGCGTGAAGTCGAACGAGGATGCCCAGATCGCCAAGGCCGGCATCGCGGCCCTCGGCGCCTGAGCCGCCACGCTGTCGTCGAAGGCGCCTGCGGGCGCCTTTTTTATTGCAGAGCGTTTTATTGCATATGGGAAGTAAAAGCGCGGTTTGCCGGGCCTTTCGGCCTCCCTGGCGTCGATTTTTGCCGCAGTTTTATAAAATTGCTGCATTGCCGAATAAGCCAATCCGCGCTATAATTTGGAAGTTTAACCATTCACACATCAGCCGTAGCGCCTACCCACCATCCCTCATTCAACTTGGCCTCCATGCCCTGGCAAAACACAGCTGCCCAGGACTATTGGATGTCGGTCTGACGTGGCGCAGCTACGGTAACTTTATTGGGAGTTACCCTTGCCGCCATTTTTTTCTGGCCCAGCCGTCCCAGCCGTCCTGGCTCTCGCAGACGGAACAATCTTCAAAGGAATTTCCATTGGCGCTGCCGGCCATACGACCGGCGAAGTGGTGTTTAACACCGCGATCACCGGCTACCAGGAAATCCTCACCGACCCCAGCTATTCGCGTCAGATCGTCACCCTGACGTACCCGCACATCGGCAACTACGGCGTGAATCCCGCCGACGTCGAAGCGTCCAAAGTCCACGCCGCAGGCCTGATCATCCGCGACCTGCCGCTGCTGGCATCGAATTTCCGCTCCACCCAATCGCTGTCGGACTACCTGAAGCAGGAAAACGTGGTGGCCATCGCCGGCATCGATACCCGCAAGCTCACTCGCATCCTGCGCGAAAAGGGCGCACAGGGCGGCGCCATCCTGACCGGCAGCGCCGGCGCCGAGCCGTCGCCGGCCCAGGCGCTGGAGCTGGCGCGCTCCTTCCCGGGCCTGGCGGGCATGGACCTGGCCAAGATCGTGTCGGTGACCGAGCCGTATGAATTCACCGAGACCGAGTGGAAGCTGGGCGAAGGCTTCGGCAAGCAAACCAATCCCAAGTACCATGTGGTCGCTTTTGACTACGGCGTCAAGCGCAACATCCTGCGCATGCTGGCGGAGCGCGGCTGCAAGGTCACCGTGCTGCCGGCCCAGGCCACCGCCGCCGACGCGCTGGCCCTGAATCCGGACGGCGTGTTCCTGGCCAACGGCCCGGGCGACCCGGAACCCTGCGACTACGCGATCAAGGCCTCGCGCGAGCTGATCGAGAAGGGCATCCCGACCTTCGGCATCTGCCTCGGCCACCAGATCATGGCCCTGGCCTCGGGCGCCAAGACGATGAAGATGAAGTTCGGCCACCACGGCGCGAACCACCCGGTGCAGGACCTCGATTCCAAGAAGGTCCTGATCACCTCGCAGAACCACGGCTTCGCCGTCGACCCGGACACCCTCCCGGCCAACTGCCGCGTGACCCACGTCTCGCTGTTCGACGGTTCGCTGCAGGGCTTCGAGCGCACCGACAAACCTGCCTTCTGCTTCCAGGGCCACCCGGAAGCCTCGCCCGGCCCGACCGACGTCGCCTACCTGTTTGACCGCTTCATCAATCTGATGCAAGCCGCGGAGAAGAACTAAATGCCAAAACGTAGTGATATCAAAAGCATCCTGATCATCGGCGCGGGTCCGATCGTCATCGGCCAGGCGGTCGAATTCGACTATTCGGGCGCCCAGGCCTGCAAGGCTCTGCGCGAAGAAGGCTACAAGGTCATCCTGGTCAACTCGAACCCGGCGACCATCATGACCGACCCGGAAACGGCCGACGTCACCTACATCGAGCCGATCACCTGGAAGGTCGTCGAGCGCATCATCGACAAGGAACGTCCCGACGCGATCCTGCCGACCATGGGCGGCCAGACCGCGCTGAACTGCGCGCTCGACCTGCACCGCAACGGCGTGCTGGACAAGTACAAGGTGGAGCTGATCGGCGCCACGCCGGAAGCCATCGACAAGGCCGAGGACCGCGCCAAGTTCAAGGACGCGATGACCAAGATCGGCCTCGGTTCGGCGCGCTCGGGCGTGGCCCACTCGATGGAAGAATCCTGGGCGGTGCAGCGCGAGCTGGGTTTCCCGACCATCATCCGTCCGTCCTTCACCATGGGCGGCAGCGGCGGCGGCATCGCCTATAACGAAGAAGAATTCGAAGCGATCTGCAAGCGCGGCCTGGAAGCCTCGCCGACCAACGAGCTCCTGATCGAGGAATCCTTGCTCGGCTGGAAAGAGTACGAGATGGAAGTGGTCCGCGACAAGAAGGACAACTGCATCATCATCTGCTCGATCGAGAACCTGGACCCGATGGGCGTGCACACCGGCGACTCGATCACCGTCGCGCCGGCGCAGACCCTGACGGACAAGGAATACCAGATCATGCGCAACGCGTCGATCAACGTCCTGCGCGAGATCGGCGTCGACACCGGCGGCTCGAACGTGCAGTTCGCGATCAACCCGAAGGACGGCCGCATGATCGTCATCGAGATGAACCCGCGCGTATCGCGTTCCTCGGCGCTGGCATCGAAGGCCACCGGCTTCCCCATTGCAAAAGTTGCGGCCAAGCTCGCAGTAGGTTTCACGCTGGATGAGCTGCGCAACGAGATCACCGGCGGCGCGACCCCGGCCTCGTTCGAGCCGTCGATCGACTACGTGGTCACCAAGATCCCGCGCTTCACCTTCGAGAAGTTCCCGACCGCCGACAAGCACCTGACCACCCAGATGAAATCGGTGGGCGAGGTGATGGCGATGGGCCGCACCTTCCAGGAATCCTTCCAGAAGGCTCTGCGCGGCCTGGAAGTGGGCGTGGACGGCCTGAACGAAAAAACCCGCGACCGCGAAAAGATCGAGGAAGAGCTGGGCGAGCCGGGTCCGGACCGCATCTGGTACGTGGGCGACGCCTTCGCCCAGGGCTTCACCCTGGAAGAAGTGCACAACCTGACCAAGATCGACATGTGGTTCCTGGTGCAGATCAAGGAGATCGTGGACATCGAGCTGTGGCTCGAGACCCAGACCCTGGAAGCCCTGGACAAGCCGCTGCTCTACAAGCTCAAGCAAAAAGGCTTCTCCGACCGCCGCATGGCCTTCCTGCTGAAGACCACGCCGGAAGCCGTGCGTGCGCGCCGCCATGCCCTGGGCATCCGCCCGGTGTACAAGCGCGTCGACACCTGCGCCGCCGAGTTCGCGACCAACACCGCCTACATGTACTCGACCTACGACGAGGAGTGCGAGTCCAACCCGACCGACAAGAAGAAGATCATGGTGCTGGGCGGCGGTCCTAACCGTATCGGCCAGGGCATCGAGTTCGACTACTGCTGCGTGCACGCGGCCCTCGCCATGCGCGAAGACGGCTACGAGACCATCATGGTCAACTGCAACCCCGAAACCGTCTCGACCGACTACGACACCTCGGACCGCCTCTACTTCGAGTCGCTGACCCTGGAGGACGTGCTCGAAATCGTGGAACTGGAAAAGCCGGTGGGCGTCATCGTCCAGTACGGCGGCCAGACCCCGCTGAAGCTGGCGCTCGACCTGGAAGCCAACGGCGTGCCGATCGTCGGCACCTCGCCGGACATGATCGACGCCGCCGAAGACCGCGAGCGCTTCCAGCAGCTGCTGCAAAAACTCGGCCTGCGCCAGCCGCCGAACCGTACCGCGCGCACCGAGGCCGAGGCCCTGGCCCTGGCCCAGGAAATCGGCTACCCGCTGGTGGTGCGCCCGTCCTACGTGCTGGGCGGCCGCGCAATGGAAATCGTCCACGAGCAGCGCGACCTGGAGCGCTACATGCGCGAAGCGGTCAAGGTCTCGAACGACTCGCCGGTGCTGCTGGACCGCTTCCTGAACGACGCCATCGAAGTCGACGTCGACTGCATCTCGGACGGCGAAGCCACCTTCATCGGCGGCGTGATGGAGCACATCGAACAGGCCGGCGTGCACTCGGGCGACTCGGCCTGCTCGCTGCCGCCTTACTCGCTGTCGCAGGAGACCATCGCCGAGCTGAAGCACCAGACCTCGCTGATGGCCAAGGCCCTGAACGTGGTCGGCCTGATGAACGTGCAGTTCGCGATCCAGCAATCGGAAGTCGACGGCAAGACGGTCGATACCGTCTATGTGCTGGAAGTGAACCCGCGCGCCTCGCGCACCGTGCCTTTCGTTTCCAAGGCCACCGGCCTGCAGCTGGCGAAAATCGCGGCGCGCTGCATGGTGGGCCAGACCCTGGCCCAGCAAGGCATCACCCAGGAAGTCGTGCCGCCGTTCTACAGCGTCAAGGAAGTCGTGTTCCCCTTCGTGAAATTCCCTGGCGTGGACACCATCCTGGGACCGGAGATGAAGTCGACCGGCGAAGTGATGGGGGTGGGGAAAAGCTTCGGCGAAGCCTTCGTGAAGTCGCAGCTGGCGGCCGGCATCATCCTGCCGAAGAGCGGCGTGGTGTTCCTGTCGGTGAAGGCCTCGGACAAGCCGCGCGCGGTGGGCGTGGCGCGCGAACTGGTCAAGCTCGGCTTCTCGCTGGTGGCCACCAAGGGCACCGCGGCCGTGATCTCGGCCGCCGGCATCCCGGTGCGTCCGGTGAACAAGGTGCTCGAGGGCCGTCCGCACGTGGTCGACATGATCAAGAACCGCGAAATCGTCATGGTCGTGAACACGGTCGAGGAAAAGCGTTCGGCGATCACCGATTCGCGCACCATCCGTACTTCGGCCCTGCAGTCGCGCGTGGTGACCTATACCACCATCGCCGGCGCGGAAGCGGCGATCGAGGGCATGGCGCACCTCGACGAACTGCGCGTGTACGATTTACAAGGCCTGCATAAAACCTTAAACTAAGCGCCAAGTAGTACCCGCTTAGCAGTTAGAAAACCACAGAGCTCGCGCGGCAGTGCGCCGTGTGCCTCTGTGGTTTTCACTTGTTGGGTACGTCCCTGCTAACGAACGAAACAGAGATCCATGAACACTCCATTGACCAAATACGGCGCCGAACTCCTCAAGGAAGAGCTGCACCAGCTCAAGACCAAGGAGCGCCGCATCGTGATCGACGCGATCGCCGAGGCGCGTTCGCATGGCGACCTGTCCGAAAACGCCGAATACGATGCCGCCAAGGAGCGCCAGGCCTTCGTCGAAGGCCGCATCGCCGAACTCGAAGGCAAGCTCAGCACCGCCCAGATCATCGACCCGGCCACCCTGGACGCGGAAGGCCGCGTGGTGTTCGCCTCCACCGTCGACCTGGAAGACCTGGAAAGCGGCCAGAAGGTCAGCTACCAGATCGTCGGCATGGACGAAGCCGATCTCAAGCTCAACAAGGTGTCGGTGACCTCGCCGATCGCGCGCGCCCTGATCGGTAAATACGCCGGCGACGTGGTCGAGGTGCAGGCGCCGTCGGGTCCGCGCGAATACGAGATCCTGGAAGTCCGCTACGTCTGATGGCCGGCAGCGCCTCCACTCCCGCCGCCAGTCCCGCCCGCGGCCGCGTGGCCGGCGCGCGCCTGCTGCTGGCCGCCTTGTGGGCGGGCAGCCTGTGGGCGCTCGGCTATGTCGCGGCGCCGGCGGCTTTCGCGGTCCTGCCGGGCAATCTGGCAGGGGACGTGGTGTCGCTGATCCTCACGCGCCAGGCCTGGCTGTCGATCGCCTGCGCCGTGCTGCTGCTGGTGCTGCTGCGCTTCTCGCCGGATCTGCTGCCTGCGAAGCGGCGCTTCCTGGGCGGGCTGGTGCTGGCGATGCTGGCCTGTACGCTCGTCATCTACGTCGGCCTGCAGCCGGCCATGGCGCATCTGCGCGAGCTGGCGGGGCCGGGCGGGGTGAGGACGTCGGCGTACTGGACGCAGTTCGCGGTGATGCATGGGGTGTCGCAGCTGTTTTATCTCGTGGAGAGCCTGCTGGGGGCCTGGCTGATCTTGAAGAGCCGCTGAAGCATCGGCACTCGGCAGCCCAATTCGTCATTCCCGCGAAGGCGGGAACCTAATTTTCTTGAATAGTGAGTTGTTCGGCTTGCACCGTCTATGGTGACAGGCAGCGACACGTGTTCTCGACGAACTTGGGCCCCCGCCTTCGCCGGGGTGACGGTTTTGCGGCTAGAGGCCGTCTCGAGGGCTGCTACGACTCGTCCAGGCGAAAAAAAACCGGGTTACCCCGGTTTTGCCTTGCGCGGCCCGCCTCACTTGTTCAGCGAATTCTTCTTGGTGCTGGCCTGGCGCGGCTTGGCGCGTTTGATGTTGCCGCCCGCCGTCACACGTTCATTCCCTTTGAGCATGACCTTGGTGACGCTCGGCTTCTTGGTGCCGCTGGCGCTGGCCTTGACGATGGTGACTTCGCGCATGCCCGGGCCGGACTTGCCGCTGCGTTCCTTGACCGCTTCCTTTTTCGGACGGTAGAGCACCAGCAGCTTGCCGATGTGCTGGACCGGCGACGCGCCCAATTCTTCGCAGATCTGTTCGTACATGGCGATGCGGGCTTCGCGGTCGTCGCCGAACACGCGCACCTTGATCAGGCCATGCGCGTCGAGACTGGCGGCGATTTCCTTCATGACGGATTCGGTCAGGCCCTCTCCACCGATCATGACGACGGGATTGAGTCCATGGGCTTCCGCGCGCAGTGCGCTGCGCTCGGCCGGAGTGAGTTTAAGCATAATATTTTTTGGAAGTACCTTTAAAAGCAGTATTCTACGCGAATGGCCAAGAACAAATTAAACAAAAACTGGTTGCACGACCACATTAACGATCCGTATGTCAAATTGGCACAGAAAGAGGGCTACCGCGCCCGTGCCGCCTACAAGCTCAAGGAAATCGACGAAAGCGAAAAGCTGATCAAGTCCGGCCAGGTCATCGTCGACCTCGGCTGTACTCCAGGGAGCTGGGCCCAGTACACCCGGCGCAAGCTGGCGGGCAAGGAGGGCGGCGGCATCCACGGCACCATGATCGGCCTCGACATCCTGCCGATGGAGCCGGTGTCCGACGTGCATTTCATCCAGGGCGACTTCCGCGAGGAAGCCATCCTCGACCAGCTCGACGAGGTGCTGGCCGGACGCAAGGTCGACGTCGTCCTGTCGGATATGGCGCCGAACCTGTCCGGTATTCCGCATGCCGATGCGGCGCGCATGGAACACCTGATCGACTTGGCGATTGAGTTTTCTCAAATGCACCTGAAGCCGGGCGGTGCATTACTAGTAAAGTGCTTCAAGGATATGGGCTTTACCCAGATCCTGGAAAAATTCAGGGATGAATTCCGCACCGTCAAACAGGTCAAACCGAAGGCCAGCCGCGATAAATCTTCCGAGATTTTCCTGCTCGGACGCGGTTTGAAGAACCCGGCCGGACTAAAAATGGGCGACGACGAGGGCGACGCCCCTTGATTTTTCGCGTGCAAGCCACACATCAGCCGCGTGAGGCGCGGAGTGCGCAAACGCTTGCATATGCATGTCGTCCTTGAATATATGGCATTTCAGCACTATTGCGGGCGTAGCGTGGCGGCGTCGGCTTATTGCGGTTAAAATCGCCGTACTGTAATCGGTAGAGATGCGCATCGCATCGGAGGAGTCTTCGTGAATAATATGTTTTCCAAATCCGCCATCTGGGTGGTGGTCGCACTGCTGCTGTTCATGCTGTTCAAGCAGTTCGACACCCATAGCGTGGCTGGCGGCAGCAAGACCATCGCTTATTCCGAGCTGCTCGACGATGTGAAGGCGCGCCGCATCAAGGACGTCGTGATCGAGGGTTCGAACATCACGGCGACCCGCACCGACGATTCCAAGGTGCGCGCCACCGCGACCATCCTGGACCGCGGCCTGATCGGCGACCTGCGCGAAAACGGCGTGCGCTTCGACGTCAAGCCGCCGGAAGAACCGTCCTTCCTGCAGCAGGTCTTCATTTCCTGGTTCCCGATGCTGCTCCTGATCGGCGTCTGGGTCTTCTTCATGCGCCAGATGCAGGGCGGCGGCAAGGGCGGCGCTTTCTCCTTCGGCAAGTCGAAGGCGCGCATGCTCGATGAAACCAACAACACCGTGACCTTCTCCGACGTCGCCGGCTGCGACGAGGCGAAGGAAGAAGTGGGCGAGATCGTCGACTTCCTGAAAGACCCGACCAAGTTCCAGAAACTGGGCGGCCGCATCCCGCGCGGCGTCCTGATGGTCGGTCCTCCGGGTACCGGTAAGACCCTGCTGGCGCGCGCCATCGCGGGCGAAGCCAAGGTGCCGTTCTTCTCGATCTCGGGTTCCGACTTCGTCGAGATGTTCGTCGGCGTGGGCGCGTCGCGTGTGCGCGACATGTTCGAGAACGCCAAGAAGCATTCCCCCTGCATCATCTTCATCGACGAGATCGACGCGGTCGGCCGTCACCGCGGCGCCGGCATGGGCGGCGGCAACGACGAGCGCGAACAGACCCTGAACCAGCTGCTGGTCGAGATGGACGGATTCGAAGCCTCTTCGGGCGTGATCGTCATCGCCGCCACCAACCGCGCCGACGTGCTCGATAAAGCGCTGCTGCGCCCGGGCCGTTTCGACCGCCAGGTGATGGTGGGCCTGCCGGACATCCGCGGCCGCGAACAGATCCTCAACGTGCACATGCGCAAGGTCCCGATCGGCACCGACGTCAAGGCCGACATCCTGGCGCGCGGCACCCCGGGCTTCTCGGGCGCCGACCTGGCCAACCTGGTCAACGAGGCCGCGCTGTTCGCCGCGCGCCGCAGCAAGCGCCTGGTTGAGATGATCGACTTCGAGGACGCCAAGGACAAGATCTTCATGGGCCCGGAACGCAAGTCCATGGTCATGCGCGAGGAAGAGCGCCGCAACACCGCCTACCACGAGTCGGGCCACGCGGTGGTCGCCAAGCTGCTGCCGAAGGCCGATCCGGTCCACAAGGTCACCATCATGCCGCGCGGCTATGCCCTGGGCCTGACCTGGCAGCTGCCTGAGCACGACAACCTGTCCGGCTACAAGGACAAGATGCTCGAAGAAATCTCGATCCTGTTCGGCGGCCGCATCGCCGAAGAGATCTTCGTCGGCCAGATGTCGACCGGCGCCTCGAACGACTTCGCCCGCGCCACCAAGCTGGCCCGCTCGATGGTGACCCGCTTCGGCATGTCCGAGAGCATGGGCGTGATGGTCTACGAAGACAGCGAGAACGACGGCTTCTTCGGCGGCAGCACCAAGACCATTTCCGAGGCGACCCAGCAGAAGGTGGACGCCGAGATCCGCGCCATCCTCGACACGCAATACGCCCTGGCGCGCCGCCTGCTCGAGGAAAACCGCGACAAGGTCGAAATGATGACCAAGGCGCTGCTCGACTGGGAAACCATCGACGCCGAGCAGATCAACGACATCATGGCCGGCCGCGAGCCGCGCCAGTCGAAGACCAGCATCCTGACCAAGCGCAACCCGCCTGGCGACAGCGGTCCGGGCGGCGTGGCCCCGAACGCCACCGCCCCGGCCTGATGCGCTGATCGTTCTTCCCAAAAGGCATCCTCCCGGATGCCTTTTGCTCGTTAACGCTTCCCACTCCTGTATGTCCAAGAACCTGCACTGCGGCCGCTTCAGCTTCCCGCTCGACGGCCCGGACGCGCGCTTTCCCGTCGTGATGGGAATCCTGAACGTCACTCCCGATTCCTTCTCCGACGGCGGCCGCTACCAAGGGTTGGAATTCGCCATGTCGCACGCCGAGGAGATGATACGCGACGGTGCGACCATGATCGACATCGGCGGCGAGTCGACCCGTCCCGGCTCGCCCAGCGTGCCCCTTGGCGAGGAACTGCGGCGCGTGATGCCCGCCCTGTACGCCCTCAAGACCCTGGACGTGGCCCTCTCGGTCGACACCTGCAAGCCGGAAGTCATGCGCGAAGCCCTGGTCGCGGGCGCCGACATGATCAACGACATCAACGGCTTTCGCGCCCCGGGCGCCCTGGAAGCTGTGCAGGACGGCGACTGCGGCCTGTGCATCATGCACATGCAGGCCACGCCCCAGACCATGCAGCAGGCGCCCCAGTACGCGGACGTGGTTGGCGAGGTGATCGCCTTCCTCCGCGAGCGGGTGAACGCGATGACGGCGGCCGGCATCGCGCGCGATCGCCTGTGTGTCGATCCGGGCTTCGGTTTCGGCAAGACGGTCGAGCACAACTACGCGCTGTTGCGCCAGCTGGGCCGCATCCGCGACGAGCTGGAGCTGCCGGTGCTGGCCGGCATGTCGCGCAAGTCCATGGTCGGCGCCGTCACCGGCCGCCCGGTCGAGCAGCGCGTTGCCGGCAGCATCGGCGCGGCATTGGCTGCGGTAGCGCATGGCGCTAGAATTGTGCGTGTGCATGATGTAGCAGACACCGTCGATGCCCTGAAGGTCTGGCATGCGGCGACCATCGATTAATCACGGAAAAGAAAAGAAGAGAAGAAGAATGGCACGCAAATATTTTGGTACCGACGGTGTGCGCGGACTCGTGGGAGTCGCGCCGATCACCCCCGACTTCGTCATGCGCCTCGGCTACGCCGCCGGCAAGGTGCTGGCGAAAGGGGCCAAGTCGACCAGCGGCCGCCCCGTGGTCCTGATCGGCAAGGACACCCGCATTTCCGGCTACATGCTGGAAGCCGCGCTGGAAGCGGGCTTCTCGGCCGCCGGTGTCGACGTCATGCTGGCCGGCCCCATGCCGACCCCGGCGATCGCCTACCTGACCCGCGCGCTGCGCCTGCAGGCCGGCGTCGTGATCTCGGCCTCGCACAACCCGTTCCAGGACAACGGCATCAAATTCTTCTCCGAGCATGGCACCAAGCTGCCCGACACGGTCGAGCTCGAGATCGAGGAAGCGATCGACCAGCCGATGGGCTGCGTCCCGTCGGACAAGCTGGGCCGCGCGACCCGCCTGCGCGACGCCCAGGGCCGCTATATCGAATTCTGCAAGGGCACCTTCCCGAACGAACTGGACCTGCGCGGCCTGAAGATCGTGGTCGACAGCGCCCACGGCGCCGCCTACAACATCGCCCCGCACGTGTTCCACGAACTCGGCGCCGAAGTGGTCTCGATCGGCGCCCAGCCGGACGGCTTCAACATCAACGCCGGCGTCGGCGCCACCGCGCCCAAGGCGCTGTCCGACGCGGTCGTGGCCAACAAGGCCGACCTCGGCATCGCGCTGGACGGCGACGCCGACCGCCTGATCATGGTCGACGCCCAGGGCCGCATCTATAACGGCGACGAATTGCTCTACGTGATGGTGCGCGACCGCATGGCGACCGGCCCGGTGGCCGGCGCCGTCGGCACCCTGATGACCAACATGGCGCTCGAAGTGGCCTTCAAGCAAATGGGCATCGGTTTCGCCCGTGCCAAGGTTGGCGACCGCTACGTGCTCGAAGTCATGAAGGAGCGCGGCTGGCTGCTGGGCGGCGAAGGTTCGGGCCACCTGCTGGCCCTGGACAAGCACACCACCGGCGACGGCATCGTCTCGGCCCTGCAGGTGCTGTCCGCGCTCAAGCGTGAGAACAAGAGCCTGGCCGAATGCTGCGCCGAGCTCAAGCTGTATCCGCAGACCCTGATCAACAAGAAAGTTCCGGCCGGCTTCGACTGGACCAAGGACGCGGCCCTGGTGGCGGAGAAGGAAGCGGTCGAACGCGAGCTGGGCGACAGTGGCCGCGTGCTGATCCGCGCCTCGGGCACCGAGCCCCTGGTGCGCGTGATGGTGGAAGCCAAGGAAGCCGACCTTGCCGAAAGCATGGCGCGCCGCATCGCGGACAAGCTGGCGGCTTGATTAGCGTAAAGTACGATCGAGGCCCGTGATTGGCTCCAGCGGCTTCAATCGTATCCGGGTTGGCGCTTCGTCTTCATCGGGAGTATGATGAAGTCATGTCGGAGTGTAGCGCAGCCCGGTAGCGCACCTGCTTTGGGAGCAGGGGGTCCAAGGTTCGAATCCTTGTACTCCGACCACCCAACAAACAAGGCAGGCCGTCCAGGACGGCCTGTTTTTTGTACGCCCCTCGCTTGCGCGCCGTGCAGTCTGCAGCGCAGTTTGCCATGTTGCAAGCCCCCGCCCGGCGCGCTATAGTAGCGCCTCTCTTCATTCCGCCCTTAGCTCAGTTGGATAGAGCAACAGCCTTCTAAGCTGTGGGTCGGGGGTTCGATTCCCTCAGGGCGGGCCAAATCCTTGAGTGTTTTCATGGCCTTATGCGCCGTGGAGACTGATCAAAAAGTAGGCACTGCGTTATTCAAACACGCTTGCGTTATTCAAACGCGGATTTTGCCCGGTTGGACTCGCTCAGGGAGGCGTCGATAGACCCTTTGCGTGATCTGGCTATCGGCATGGGCGAGTAGGGCGCGGGCATGTTCTAGGGTCTCGGCATCGCTCGCGCATTTGGCGCGCAAGTCGTGCTCAGTGAATCGCTCCTTGACTTTGGTTTCGTCTAAGACACGTGCCATAAACCGCTGCCACATCGAGTCCCATCCGCTGGCCGTGCCTTTCTCCTCATCGAAATAGCCTTCTCCCTTGCGCGTGCAAAACAACCAGGGTGAGATGTCGACCGGCCGGATGGCCTTGGCTGTGGCGACTGCCTCTCGTAGTTCAGGGGTCCATTCGATGATCAGGCGCCGGCCGCTCGATCCTTCGGTTTTGCGCGGGGTGACGTGAATCCCATCTTCCCGCAGGTCCGCGCAAGTAAGCCGGAGCGCATCACCGCGTCGGAGTCCGGTCAGTAGCTTGAGGCGGATATACGCCTGAATCATCGCCACGCTGCCCTTCGTGCGCTTACTGTCGAGCGAGAGGCACTCAACAATCTCCCAGTCCTCGACGTAGCGATCACGCGGCTTCTCACCGGCCAGGCGCACTTCGCCCTTGAACGGGTGGCGGTCGATGTAGCCCCATTCGACCGCCTTCGTGAACGCGTGCGATAGGACGTCAATGGCACGGTTCGCTGCAACAGGTGCTGCACGGCGCTTGTCAGCGTATTGATAGACGTGCTGCGGGCGGATCCAAGTTAGTGGCGCCTCTCCGAATACAGCCTTCAAGCTTCGGACGGCGCGGTTGTTCTCCACTTGGGTCCGAGTGCTCTTAGTCGGGATAACCTCCAGGGCGTAGCGATCGAGCAGGGCGCCGATAGTCTTGGCGCCATCGACTTGCTCCAGGCGGCGGGCCCACTCGGAGTATGCCTCTGGCAAGCTGGCGCCGAGACGGAACTTCCGCTTACCATCCCAGCGATCCTCAAGGCCTCGCGGCACCTGATAATAATAGGCGCCGTGCTCTGATACCCAGCGAGCAGGCAGGCCTACATTCTCCTTCCTACGTTTCCTAGGCATTCAAGCCATCCCAGTTTGGTTGATAGTCCTTGGTCTTCTTCGCTGACTCGAGCGGTGCCCCAAAGACCTTCTCGACGTGCCGGCGGAGGACCGCCAAGCTGCCGTCCGCCCGCTCGCGAAACTCGATCCCCATCGAGCGAAGCATTTTGACCTGGGCGCGACGCTGCACCCGCTCGGTCATGTTATGGATCTCGTCCGCGGACAGAAACATATCAGACATCTCAATCTCCTTCCTTTTTTCCTTCAGCACCGCCCTTATGGGAGGCGCCGGCTTCCATGTCATCGGGCTTGCCTTCGCCGCAATGGCCGCACCACCAGACGCCGCAGCCGGGCTCATCAGGGTCTTCGCGGTAGTTCGTCGGCCATTCGGCCTCGGGCAGCAGGACGGTACTGCCGATTATCTTGTCGCCCGCGTGGCGGTGCGGCCCTACGCCGTAGTAGGGGACGCATGGTGCGCCGTCAGGATCGGTGCAGTATTCGCAGCTCATGCACTCTCTCCCTCATCCCCGTCATGATGGGCAGCACGAGCGGCGTCGATGCCCGCGCGCTTCACGATTTCGAGCCACATTGCCCTGTTGGATTGCAAGCATTTCGGGCAGCAGTGCTCTGTCGCAGGGAGGTATCCAGTGATCCACTCCCAGTTCCGCGCCTCGGGCGCTTGCTTGTTGCGCAAGGTGGCCGGACAGAATCGGCACTTGAATGGGCCGAAAACTTCCTGTTTACGCATGCTTTCCTCCGGTCCAAAACGGGAACGGCTCACCTTCAACGCACATGGCGCGCGCGGTCTGCTCATCGCGAAAGGCTACCGATGTCAGCTCGCCGCCGACAATAGCGGAGCCCACCCACCCATCAGGATCACGCGCCTCTGCCGCCTCTCCTGCGCTGGTTCCAGCAGCGCGGCCCGCCAAGAATTCCGCGTCCTTGGCCTCGGCGGTGCGCTTCCAGTTGAGCATGCCGCCGTAGTAGCTCTCGATTTCGTCGGCGGCGCGGTCCAGCAGCAGAATCAACTTCCCGGCGGTGGTCGTCCCGGCATTGGAAAGATGCGAACGAATCTCGCGTGAAAGATCGGTCGGGCGCGCATCTTCGCCCCTTGGTGTAGCACTAGGGGCGCGGCGGTTCCAGCGCGAGAAGTCGCCTCTCACAACTTGCACGGTAGCAGGACAGGCGGTGCAGGCGATCCGGTTGCTGTAGTTCGCATCCCAATCCTCTTCGTACTCGGCTTTGCCGCCGCAAAACGGGCAGGGCAGCAGCTCGCGCTCTTGGGCGTCATTCAGGGTTGTATCAGCCATTGGTCTTGATCCATTTCTCGACAGTGAAGCCGCGTTTTTTAAATTGCTCGATGGTTTTATAAGGCATGTGCTTCGCGTCTTCCATAAGGTTCGCCCACGCTTTCTGTTCGGAATTAGCGGCCAGCCAGTCGCAGGGCGTACCGGCTGGCGTTACCGGAATGTATCGCTCACTCATGCTTCGCCTCCTTGCTGGGCATTTAGGGGAGCAGCAGCCAGAGCGGCGCGGGCTTGCCATGCGCGCCACTCGGCCTGCACATTGTCGTCGCGGTAATCGTCGGGGCTACCTGCCGGATTGCGCTCCAGTGCACGAGGCAACCAGCCGCCATCGTTACTTACAGCCCACGCCTCAAAGGCTGCGCGCTCATCCGTTACAGGCTGGGCGCTTGCTGCACTAGCGCATGCCTTGCCGTACTCGCGGGCGTAGTCATGGAATGCTTGTGCTACGTCCTTTTGGCGGCGCGGCTCAAGCCATGCCTCGAAGTCGTCACCCCACGGCAGCGGCGGCAGCTCATCTGTATGCCCTGGAAGGGAGACAGCTGGAGCGGCGCGGAGCTTTTGGAGCACGGCGCGCAGGCTGGGAACGCTGGTCGCGCTGACCTGGACCGCGTCAAAACCGTGCTTGCTGGGGTGCGTGTCGATACCGCACGAATGCAGCGCGGCTATAATCTGCTCGTCGGTCGGCTCTGCGGCTGGTGCAGCGGCTTCTGCCTGCCCGATCTTCGACCACGAATCCATCATTTCCGCATCCTTCGACCATGCGCGACGCGGAATCCCGGCGGTCGGTGCCGGGGCGGCCTGAGCGACAGGGGCGGCTGCTCTGGGTTGCCATGC
Source organism: Massilia sp. DD77 (assembly GCF_036961685.1). Lineage (NCBI taxonomy): Bacteria > Pseudomonadati > Pseudomonadota > Betaproteobacteria > Burkholderiales > Oxalobacteraceae > Massilia > Massilia sp. DD77. The sequence goes on along the minus strand of NZ_JBAMDH010000006.1, from coordinate 60,066 downwards.
CGCACACGATGCACAGGAGGACTTCGGCTTCGGCGGTCCGCCATAGCAGCAGATGCCCAGCGGCTCGGCGCTCGCCACCGGGGCGGCACGGTCCACTACGCGGCGGTTCTTCTCGCTGGCGCAATAGAATGCCTCTTCGGTTGCCGGCTTCCATTCGCCGTGAAAGAGCACTTGGGCCTGAGCGCCGGTCGGGTACGTGAGCCAAGCAACGCGACCAACCAGCGAGAACTCTGGCCCATCAGCGTCTTTACGTGGGACACCTTTGTCATCCAGCCACATGTGCAGGCATTTGGCCTCTTCTGCCTGATGCTCAGTCTCAGCCGCCTCACGGAATACGCTGCCGAACTCGGCCTCGATTTCATCGCATAGCACAGGGTGCGTCGAGCGGCACGAAGTCGCGTAGGCGCGCATAGCGGCCCGTGCGTGGTGATCGTGGTTCAGGTCGAGCACGAAGTAACGGCAGTTCTCGTGTTTGCCTCCAGGCTCGCTGCTGCCATCGGTGCGGCGCACCTCGAACTTGCGGAAGATGCCTTGGTCTTCAGCGCGTTTCGACTGGTCGCGCTCGGGGAATCCGCTCGGCTCTTGGCCTTGCTTGCCAGTAGAATCAGGGGCAGGGGCGGTGGGCCTCATGTCGTACATCATCCATGCACACCGTATGCACTCGTCCTGAAATGCGTACTGGCCATTGCGGTAGTGGCCCGCCGAGCGCTCAGTGAGCGCCTTTGCCGCCATCTCCAGGCCATAGCGAAAACCATCGATCGCCACCGGGTTTGTCTGGTCAAGATGGGGGAAGTCGGTCTTGGGATTCATTATTTTCCTTTCTGTTTAGCGGCGGGGCTTACAGTTCGTCCAGCAAGGTGGAAACGTCATTGATGTTGTGCTGCGCCTGCGGCCTCGTCTACCGGCTTTGAACTGGCGAGGACTTCCGCCTCGATTGCGCGCGCGAACGCTCTAACTGGAAGAATGTCGCAGCTACCCATGGGGAGGCCTATCTCGCGCTCGAACAATTCGCTAAGGCGCTCGTCGGTCAGCCGTCCCGGCTCTGCGCTCGCCATCGGGGCGGCCAGCTTGGTGCCTTCGGTTGTCGGGTCGATCAATTCGATCAGTTCTTCGACAAGGCTGTCGCGCATCGCCATGGACAGCGGTTCGCGGATTCGATTGACCAACCGCGTGACTTCCTCCCCGAAGTTGTCGGGCCTCGCCACCGGGGCGGCTTCGGCCTGCTGGGCGAGGGCTGGCGCGTACTCGTCGTCTAGCGGGATCACGCCGTCGGTGTCGTCGTTCCAGCAGCACATGCCGGATTCGACCATGCCGTCGTCGTCGCGGTGCTGCACCACGCCGAAAGTCAGCCAGTCGTCGAGCTGATCCATGTCGGCCAGCCCGTCAGGGTTGATGATGTCGAGTGCGTGGCGCAATTGGCGGCCGTCGAGCGTAATCGTGGCAATTTCCGTGGCTTGCGCGGGTGCTGGCCGTTGCTGAAGGGCGGCGAGGCGATCTAAACAGCCTTCCATGATGGCGAGTGCTTCACCGGGGAACGTAGTGCGGCCCGCGCGGAATTCCTTGAGGTTGAACAGTGCATGACGCGCGATGCGAATATCGTCGGTCGCCGCTTGCGTTCCTGGCGCTGCTGCTACAGGCTGGCCGATCTTGATGGTGATGGGCTTGTCGTAGTTCCAGGCGACGGCACGTGCCTCCGCCTCGGTCAGGCCGGTGACGGTCGCATAGCTCAGGCCGCCTCGGTCGATGACGAATCCCGGCACATTACCGCCATCGAGATTGCCGACTTCGACGACCCGGCCTGTCAAGGTAAGTTTGCCGCTCGCGCTGGCTTTGCTATTTTGGTCCTGGCTCATCTGTCTCTCCTGATTTTCTCTGTATGGGGGAGGCCAGCAATTCGTCGATACGCTTTAATCCCCTCTTGAATTCGTGCTACTGCTTCCCCGATCTCGCGGTAGCCGCCGGCGGTACGGAACTGGCCTCGCAGCGTGTTTGCAACGTCCCAGCCAGTACACAGCGCCTCTTCGACAAGATCGAGATCGGCTTGCTCAAGCTTGCTCACTCAGGTTCTCCATCGGGCGGAGCTTCGCCGGCCGCGGCTTTAGCGAGGAGGGCCCGGGCGTCATCAAAGCGCACGTAAGCGCCGTGCGGAGTCGGGTTCATCAACGAACCGATGAGGCTGTATCGGGTCAGGTCGGCTAGTTCTGGGGCTGCCTGTCTAGCGAGTCGATCGAGCTCGGTTCTGGCCGCCACAACCGCGGCGATGGGCGCCCGGGCCAGTTCGTCGACCGGGACGGTGAACACCGTCCGCAGTTCGTGTGCCGGACTCCCCCGGAGCGCCTCAAGCGTTTCCTGAGTCTTGACTTCCATCCAGAGGTCGCCCGTGGCACCGCGGGCGCAGGCCAGATACACGATGCTTGATTCCGGCAGCGGCGTGCCGGCGTCGCTCCATTCCAGGGGCTGGGCGGGATGCTGGTCGTCGATACGGCGCTGCGGTTCAGTCATGGTTTTCTCCTGGGGTTACGTCTTGCTGTCGTCGGGTTTCTCGGGCTTCGTAGGTTGCGGGGCCGTGTCGATCGCTTTCAGGTCGCTGTAGTAGCGGCTGGAACCGCGGTTGGCCCGATAGGTGCGGATGGCCTCGCGATCCTCGGGTGTCATCGCGGCGTAGTCGGCGCCGGCCGACGTGCGGCGGATCCGGCGCTTCTTCATCCTCGCGCCTCCCCGCCCAGCGCCTCGACCAGGTCGGCCAAAAGCTTGGCCAGCTCGCCAGCCATCAGCACGAAGTCGTTGTCGAATCGCTCGACATCGTTGTGGGCGACGTTGTTGCCTTCCTTGATCACGTCCAGCGGCTTAACGCCCTTGATCGCCAGAGATTCGGTCAGCACTAAGCTGATACGGTCGTTCCAGGTCATGGCCAGGCGGGTGCACTGCTTGCCGGCGGCAATGTGTGCGCCGACGTCGCCCGGCTCTAGCGTGTGGCGGACGTAGCGCACCGCGGCGCGGCTTTCGCCCGTAGCGCGCAGTTCGGCGTCCTGGTCGATCGTGAAGCCGTAGGGCGCTTCGTCCGCTTCCAGCCAGCCGGTCATCACGGCCACCGGTGAGCGCTGCACGCGCAGCGATTCAAGCGGCATGCGGTCGACCGCCTTGAGCAGCAGCTTGACGACGTCGTCGGCCTTGGCCGGGCTGGCTGCGTCCACCACCAACCAGCCGTTGACCGGGTCGATCCAGACGCGGGTGTCGCTGCGGATCGGGAAGGCGCGCGGCAGCAGCTCGTCGGCCACCCGTTCCTTCAGCTCCTTCATCGCCTTCTTACCCGGCGGGAAGCCTTGCTGTTCTTCCAGCTCGGCTGCCTTAGCCTTTGCCACCTGGTTGATCACTTTTGCGGGCAGCACCTTCTTTTCGGTGGCGAGTTGCATCAGGAACTGACCGTTCACGGCGTGCACGAGCGGCGTGCCGTCGCCGCGAGGGGCCGCCCAGCCCTGGCGGAGCAATTCGTTGCTCGACGCCGGCGCAAAGGCATGGGAAGCTAGGGAGCTGGCCAGGCTCTCGGCGGTCATTGCCCATGGGGCGGGGAGGCGATACACCTGCAGGTTCTTGAAGAACATCTCTTGGGTTCCTGTTGTTTTGGTTTGGGGTTGCTTCATCGCTGCAGCCATTCGAGGGTGGCGAGGTCTTCGCTGCGTTGCACCTCAGCTACGAGGATCAGGAACGCGAGGACGAACACGAACGCCTGGGCGCAACGGCGGATCATCCTGGCCACCCGGTGATGATGATGGTCACCGCGGCGATTACCCAGGACAGCACCACGCCGACCTTGACCCGGATTGCGTTCAGTTCGTGTTCGCTCATTTCTTCATCCTTTCAATCAAGGTTGCAGTCAGGTAGAGGGCGCCGCCGATCACGCACAGCAGAACGGCGTAGCCCGGGAGGGTGAGACGGAGGGAAGCTGCTGCAAGGACGAAGCCGAACGCGGCGCCCGCAGCGAACATTCCTTTGCCGATCGATTTCAGAGCAGTCAAGCTGGCTCCTTGATGATCGAAACAGAGAGGGCGCCGTCGTCGTATGCCGCGTCCATGAGCGCATCGCGGTCGCCAATGGCGATGTAGGTCTGGGGGCGGTCGTTTTCGTCCTTGATCGTGATTCGGTATGCCATCGTTATCTCCGGTGCGCTGTGCCCTAGTCGCGTGGGGCGTCGTTCGTTGCGAAATCAGTTTTGTTCGCGGGCTTCAGTGATGACCCGGATTGCTGCCCGCACGATGGCGGCGCAGATTGCCGCATCCTTATCTGGATGGTCCGCATAGGCCTCAATGACGTCTCGCCGGCGGCTGCCGTTGCCGACCGAGACCGTTCCCTCTTCGTCGTCCTGGCGCACGCTCAGGCCGAATTCCCCAATCAGCGGACCTGCCGCGGCCCATTTCCGGCGCCAGTGGGGCAGGGCCATCGCAATAGTGGTCCGCGGCGAATGAGCGGAGCCCCAGTGACCACCGAGCGCCGCAGCTTTCGGATACACGTCAGTCGTGAACATTGGGCTCGTTGGCTTCACCGCACGGCGCCGAACCTTCGGGTGGATCGCTGCCAGTGCGATCTCGTCCGCGATCGCATCCTCGAGGTACTGGCCTTCCCATTGCTTTTTCATCGTCATTTCCTTAGGCAGCCAGAAGGAGCGGTGCCGCGCTGCCCTGCGCTGCAGCCAACATGCGGCGGACAATGAACGCGCCAAGCTCGGCGTCGTTCAACTCGGTGCAATCCGTCCACCCAGGGCAGCAGCGGACAATCTCGGCCGGCTCGAACCAGTCGCTTTGGTGTCCATCGGGGCTCACCATGAAGCGGTGATCACTGAGGTCGGTGAAGCTCATCCTGTTTCCTGCTGGTGGTTTCTCAGTGCTGAAGCCCCGTCGTGCGGGGCATAGGGTGATTTGTGTTTGGTGCCTTCAGGCCGAGCGGATCCAGTTCGTAACGCGGTTTCGGACGGAGCGGACCATCGTCCTGTATGTCCCGTACGTTTTCCCGCACCAGAAGCCGCCGGCGAAGACCGCGCCGAAGAAGCTGGCGAGTATCAGATCGAGCATTTGATCTCCGTAGCCAGGGCCTTGCGGCCCCGGCATGGCCGTTAGTCGTTGATCGCTGCGACGATCAGATCGGTGGTGGTCGGGAACTGCTCTGCCTCGTCCATGGTCTTGGCGTCGACGATGTCGAACTTGGCGCCGACCAAGGCGTCGTCCAGTTCGCGCAGGTACGCAGTCGCCGAGGCGTCGCGGCCGACCTGAACGAACAGGATGGTAAGAGCGTCGTCGGTCTCCTGCAGTTGCGACTGGGTGACGATCGCTTGAGCGGCCGATGCCTTGTCGTCTGGCACGCCGTCGGTGAACACCAGGATGAAGTCCTTCTTGTCCGATTTGCCGGCCAGCTTGAAGGCAGCCTGCAGCGCTTCGGTCAGCGGGGTGCCGCCGCGCGGCGAACGAGCAGCGAAGATTTCGTTCACCTTGTCCGCAGTCACGCCTTCATAGGTGACGACGTTCGAGCCGCCGAAGGTCACGACGTCGATGCCATCGCTGTCCAGCTTACCCAGGTCGCGAGCGAAGGATGCAGCGGTTTCCTGCATATACGCCCAGCGCGAGCGGCCGCCCGGCATGTCTTCGGTGCTCATCGAGCCCGATGCGTCGATCACCACGATGAAGTCGTATTCGGACAGTTGCGCTGCAGCTTGTTCGTTGCTCATAGTTTTTGCCTTTAGTTGTGTTCGCGCTCTCGAACCCGGTGGCGCATTCCCCGGCCTGCAATGCAGGGCAGCGGATCAGCCTGGGCTGTGTTCGCTGCGTTGATGTGGCTACTTTACCCTGAGGTAAAATACAACGCAAGCGAAAAATATACCCCGAGGTAAAAAAATCCTGTAGAGTTCACTCATCGGCAGGTTGTCGCCGACAGCAAGCCTGGAGCAGGGAGGGGAAACCGCCGACGTCCAGGCCCAAGTGCCAAGGAAGCCGGAAGGGCAACGCGTGGGTGGTAGTGGTAGAGCGCGCCGGGGGACAGGTGAGAGCCTGGAAAGTCTGCCTACAAGTGCGCGTCCGAAGATGAAGCAAGGGGTGCGTCACTCTCCACGAAAGCGAGTCTTTTCGACTGGCCTTTGGGAGGGTGGCATCCGGAACCGAGATTTCGCTGGGGTATTTTTAAAATCGTAAACCTTAGAACCTACGGTCTCAGAACAGCCAAGAACAAGCGTAACTAGTACCTTTACAAGGTGCGTAACAAAAAAAGGCCGAAAATGGCGGAAAAGTTGACCCTGACGGGCTATCTGAAGGGGAGAGGATCGAAGGCACTCACGCGAATTGAGGCAGAGGCCTTTGGGATACCATTCCCACTGCGCGCTGGCTGGCCAGCAGTGTACGCCGACCTGGAGATCACGACTGAGTTGCGTGAGGAGCTTGTTGGGCGCATTGCGCAGGCTCACCAGGCGACTGCAAACAAGGCGCGCCGAGGACTGCAAGGTATCAAAGGAAAGGTACTGCGTTCGTTTGCGACTACGCCTTGGAGGGCGTCGTCTCAGACAACAGTAGACCGTGCAGAGCATCTGACAACAACGAAATTCCCAGGCTTCGCACTGAGACCAGCAAAGCGTCTGGGCGCGCGGAGCTCGCCACTTGGAGCCAAGAAGGCCTGAATTTGCGAGGTTGGGTGATCTCGAGCGGCTTACACCACCCTTGGCATATCGAAGAAGTGAGCCATGCACCGCACGAAGAGTGACTGTGGGTAGACTTGGGCGTGTCGCGCAACAGCGAGCTCATTCTGGCACATAACCACTAATGCGGAGAGGGCCGGCGGTTCTTTGGCTTCCAATGCGCAAACCTTGCCCATCCATTCGCTTGCTTTCGAATCGCGAATCTCAAAGTCGCTTGTGCCCACAATGTCGCCAGCTATCTCGCGAAAACTGCGTGCGAGCTCGGCATGACGCTTGGACCGCTCAGAGAACGAAAACACCAGGGAAAGTGCGGATGAGGCAGTAATGAAGGCTGCAATCTGGGCAACCAAGTCAGGGTTACCGATCTTCCATAGCGCTGCAGATCCGCCAAATACAGCGATCGCTTTACCGAGCTTATCTAGTAACTCGAAGAAGCGCTCGCGCTTCTGGTGATAAAGAGCGGACAACTCAGCACGATAGAGAGCCGATTCGCGCTTGTTCCACGCATGATCTAGTTCTTGGTCGGTAGCGATGTTGTCCACTGGATCGGTCATTTTTTCGGCCTGGTCGTTGGGGGCGGGGTAGGCACGCGCGGAGTCACGGTATTTTCGTTGTTTGAGATTCTACCCCAGTCAGGAGATGGGCCGTGCTTTCGCTCGAGATCTCGCGGAGGCGGAATTTGCGGTCGATCATTCTTCTTCGTATTGGACATGATAGTAATGGTGGCGGCATCTAAGCGTGCCGTTTCGCTCAAGCATGATACCGTTGCTCGGTCGGCAAAAGACTCACTGAAATTCACGGCGCCACTGGACGCGCTAAGTCTTTTTTCTTGCGGGCATCGAGCTCGCCCTGCCACTCGGCGTACTCGACGGGAGATAAAAATTCTGTCCGGCACTCAGCTGGAGAGCAGTAGGAGCGGATATAGATGTCGCTACGTTTCCACTCCACTATACCGCCAGGATTCGGAAGGGGCGGACCAAATCGCGAAGAAATTGAGTTTCGAATCTCGGTCTGCGCCTGCCCGTTGAAACTTGTTACGTTGATCTTACTGAGTGTGTTATCTGGACCAACGGAGATATTAAAAGTGGCGTTTGCGGCCCAGCGAGGACGCTGATCGCGTCCAGGCAGGTCAACCATCCCCGACTTGCGGCCTTTGTATGCAAAGGGCGCTGAGATCCAGCACATCGCCTTAACTTCTTTATCTGTAAGGCCTTGCGGCTTGCATACTCGGATCGGCTGCGGCAATTTCCCACCGAGCGGCAGATTTAAGACGGTCATCTGCTCGGCGGCATTCACTGCAGTGCCCACAAGGAAGAGCGCAAGGGAAGGAAGAAAGAGTCGTGGTCTCATCATGCTCCAGGTCAGCATTAAAGCGTGCCGTAGCGCCTAAAATGGCAGTTCATCGTCGTCATCCTCAGGCGGGACGTCAAGATCGATATCGAACCGAGTGAGCTTGGTTTCGGCCAGTAGGGGAAGAAGCTCCTTAGTTTCAAAGGCGGCATGAGCGTGAGGTTGATCACCTTCGGCGACCAGCATGATTCCCCACGGCGGGAGATACGGCGCAAGCCGAGCGATGAGATCATCCCCAACCCCCGGACGGACGTAGGATTCGTGCGGGAAGGCGACAACCAGGCGCACCTTGCGCAGCTCAGTGAGGGCGACTTCAACTTTCATGCGCTTAAGTCCTGTGCGCGGGTGGTCACTGACGGCTCATTGGCCGCCGGCGCCGGGGACCAATCCACATCGTCCAGCGCGAGCAGGGCGTTTAAGAACTGTTCTGACGGAAATTCGGCGTAGGCCCGGGCATTACGCCAGCTCGAGTCGTCGCGTGCGACCAGCATCGCTGGCAGACGAAATCGACTCTGCAGGTCTTGAAGCAGGCTTGGCGCATGCCGCCCACCTAACTGCCACTGCTCAACGAGTGCCACTACCATACGCTCTCCCCGCAGACGTAGAACCACATACAACATCAAAACCTTTCGCTTTCCCTACGAACGACCCGGCCCACGATGATGCAGTCGTTACCTTGGCAGAGCTTGCGGTGATACTTGCGCTGATCCGGATTGTCAGAGGTTAGCCACCATTGCCCGGCATCGCGCGACAGCCTCTTAACAACCGGCTCGCCCTCATAGTTGATCGCGTAGACGCCACTATCCACAGGGCTGGTGTCAGCGATGTTGATGACTACCAAGTCATCTTCATAGAGCGTCGGCTCCATGCTCTCGCCCCTTACGCGGATGGCTATGAGGTTCTCGCGACTGTAGTTATTGCGCTCAATCCAATTGGTCGGCACGGTAGTGGTTGACCCATCAAACCGCTCAGGCTCGATCTCGAAGCCGCTGATGCCGGCCGACAGGCGCAGCTTGACCTTCGGGATATGCGTCAGCGCAGGGTCGTCGGAATCGACCACCCGCACACGCATGGCGCCAGGCATGAGCTGCTGGACCTCCTCGGGCGAAAGCTGCCGTGTACCCACCGCCTCACTAACGTCCTCGTCAGAAGGAGCCTCGCCGTGATGAGGATTTGCGGCGAGCTCAGCGTCAACAATCAGTCCATGCTTTTCATTGAGCGCCGAAGCATCATCATCAAGGCTGCCTTTTGGCAGGACCAAAGCGCTCTCGATGAGATCCCTCATGTCCTCGCCGATGCGCTTCTTCCCCTCTTTGCCTTCGACGTACAGCATCCGCGACACATAAGACGGTGAGCGGCCAATCTTGTCCGCCAACGTTGCCGCCTTGCCACCGCAATGCGTGCGCAGCAGAGCAAGTAGGTTCAGTCGCCGTATTTCATATTTGTCCATGCGGCATTGAATCAGCAATTTACTTGGAGGTAAATGACCTGTGGGTATTGACTTGCTCTTTACCTGCGGGTAAATTATGCCTATGGACAAATTGCTTAAGTACCTCAACTCCTTGTCAAAGGATGAGCGAGCGGCATACGTGGCAGCGTGCGGGACAAGTGAGGGATACCTCCGGAAGGCGGCTAGCAGACACCAATCGTTTAGGGCCGAGCTTTGCATCTTGCTCGAGCGCGAATCGAAGGGGGAGGTTCGTTGCGAAGACCTGCTGCCTGATGCGGACTGGGCGTACATCCGCTCGAAGTCGAGAGAGCCTGGGGCACTGACCAGGTCAAGCGACCGAAAGCCCGACCCAGCAGTGCCATAGCGTTTCGTGCCGAGTGAGGCCGACACCTCCGCCGAGTTCGTGATGATCGCGTAGCCGCGGAGAGCATCAGGACGGTAGAGCAGTGTGACAGGCGCAGTAGTCATGGCGGCGAGTTGTTGTTCTTAATTGTTGTCAGATTAGCTTGCATTTTGGAAAAGGTCACGAAGATGGGTCTTCAAAAACAATCACTGGTTGAAATCCTCCGCGCTGCTCTGGAGACCTGGCGCCGCGCCGGTCAGATGAGCCGCGAATCGGTAGCGATCCACGTCACCGAAGCTCATGAGGCAACCCAGGCGGACATCGCCACTGGCATTACCTTCGATTCCACCAGCAAGGACGCATACACCCGCGCAAAGAGCGCAGCACAGAAGCTGTACCGCTGGCTGGGTGGCGACGACGAGCAGGAGGCGAAGCTGCCGGCCAACATGGTGCTGTCGATTCTGGCAGCCCTGCCGATGGAGCAGCGCCTCAGCGTCCTGAACCAGATTCTTTGCCCCCTCGGCATCGAGGCGCGCTCGGTCGACCAGGGCGGCGCCGGCCGGCTCGATGTCGGCAAGTTGCTGCGCTCGGTGATGAAGGAGGGCAGTGACGCACAGCTCGCGCTGGTGAACCTGTCGTCCGCGGCTACCGAGAGCGAGCTCCTCGCCGCTCACAAAGAGTTGGTCGAGTCGGCCCAGGTCTGCGAGCGTGCAGCCGGCGAGCTGATGACCGAGATCACGATTCGCCAAGCCCGGGCGGTTGACAACTAGTCGACGTAAGGAAGACCCAGGCGGCGGGGCACGCCGTCACCAATACGACCAAAACAAACCAGGGAGCCCAAGAGATGAATGTTGCCCGATTGTTCGACACGCTGCGCGAGCGCTTCCAGATCAAGAGTGATGCAGCGCTCGCCCGTGAGCTTGAGCTCAACCCGAGCGACATCAGCAAGCTGAGGGGTGGCGATCGACCCCTAGGCGCCACGGTGATCCTGAGCATTCACGAGCACCTGGGCGTGCCAGTCAAAGAAATTCGCGAGTTGGCTGCTTAGGCCAGCTCCCCAGCATTACCACGATACCCCGGCGCCAGTCGTCAAAACTGCGCCGGATCAGAAAAGGAGAACGGATGGATCAACCCGAAGAAACGAACACCCAGCAGCCATTACCGGTGGAACCCGGACATGTGATGAGCCGGGAGAAGTTCGAAGAGTTGCTCGCTGAGCAGCAGAAGTGAAAAAGCCCGCGGCCAGGCGGGCTTAGTGAAACAAGAACAACAGGAGAACGAATGTTAGCACACGAAATTCAACCGGCGGTGCACGCCGGTGAAGACCAGTCTTCAATCCAGCCGGGCCGCATGCCGCAATTCTGGTCCATCAACCCACCGGAGCCCGAAGCAAATTCGCTCGCGGAGCTCGCCAGTGAGAACGGCTGGCTGCGCGTTGGGGACGTCGTCTATGTCACGACATCATTCCGCCACACTCTCACCGATGCTGACCTTAATGCGGCCGCCCGTGCCCTGATCGGGGTGGCAGCATGATCCGCGCGCGCCACGTGACCCATGGCCAGACCGCGGCTCGCGTCGAGCGTCTGCGCCTCCTCATCACCACGCTTCAGGTGCGACAGCTGATGCGCGACGAGATCGGCGAGATCCTGCAGGTCGGCCCGTCCGGAGTCCGCAAGTACCTCAAGGACCTGGGCAGCATGATTGCGATCGCTCGCTACGTCGACGGCACGCCGACCTACCGCGGCGACCCGGTGTACTGCCTGGCGATGACATCGGAGCAGATCCATGCCTACTTGGCGAACCTCGACGCGGCGCCGGCCGCGCGCCCGGGCTCGCAGTCCATGTCGGCGCTTAGCCGTGCGGCGCTCGACCCGTCCCGCCACTTCCACATCATGAAGGACGACACCCACTACGCGATTCGCCTGAGCCGCGCGCCGATCGTGCGCGACCCGCTGGTGGCGGCGCTGTTCGGCCCGCGTAGCGTGGAGGTCCGTGTATGAAGCGCGACCTCATGACGATGGCGCTCGACCTGGGCAACGAACTGATTATCGATAACTTCGCCGGCGGCGGCGGCACCAGTACCGGGTTAGAGGCGGCTTTCGGCCGTCCGGTTGACATCGCGATTAACCACGATCCGGAAGCCCTGGCGATGCACGCCATGAACCATCCCTACACGAAACATTTGTGCGAAAGTGTTTGGGACGTCGATCCGATCGAGGTGACCAACAACCAGCCGGTAGGACTGGTGTGGCTGTCGCCGGACTGTAAGCACTTCAGCAAGGCGAAGGGCGGCAAGCCGGTCGAAAAGAAGATCCGCGGTCTTGCCTGGGTGACGCTGCGCTGGGCGGCCACGTGCAAGCCTCGGGTGATCATGCTCGAAAACGTCGAGGAGTTCCAGACCTGGGGTCCGCTCACCATGAAGATGGTCGACGACGCCGAAGTCTGGTACCCGGACCCGGCCAAGCGTGGCGTCACGTTCCGAAGCTTCGTCCGCCAGCTCGAAGGCCATGGCTACCGGGTCGAGTATCGCGAGCTCCGCGCCTGCGACTACGACACGCCGACCATCCGGAAGCGCTTCTTTCTGGTCGCCCGCCGCGATGGTCTGCCGATCTGCTGGCCAGAGCCGACCCATGGCGCGCCGGATTCGCTCGGCGTGCGTGCCGGGAAGCTTCAGCCGTATCGCACTGCGGCCGAGTGCATCGACTGGTCTCTACCGTGCCCGAGTATCTTCGGCCGTAAGAGGCCACTGGCCGAAGCCACGCTGCGCCGCATCGCCAAGGGCATTATGCGCTATGTGGTTGACGCTGCCGATCCGTTCATCGTGGGGCAGGGCGGGCCGATCTACGCCGGCAAGCCGGTAACGGCAAACCAGCCGTTCGGCACCCTGACCACCGAAAACCACCGCGCTGTGGTTGTCCCGTCCATTGTCCCGGTGACGCACCAGGGGAGCGATCGCAGTGAATCGGTGCACGAGCCGTTCCGGACGATCACTGGCGCCCAGCGTGGCGAGAAGGCGCTGGCAAGCGCATACCTGGCGCCGTACTACAGCGATAAGCGCCCTGCGGATGCCCGCGGGACTATGCCCGGCGAGCCGATTAAGACGATCACGACCGAGAACCGCCATGCTCTAGTGACCGCCTTCCTTAACGAGCACGCCAACGCGAGCAACCAGCGTGTCATGTCAGCTGACGAGCCGCTGCGCACCATCTGCGCCCAGGTGAAAGGCGGACACTTCAGTATGGTTTCGGCGGCCCTGGTCGGAGTTGGTGGCCGTGCTGGAGACAGCCGCCCGCGCGCGGCGGACGAGCCTACCGCCACCATCACGTCCAAGGCGGATACCGCGGTCGCCACTGCCTTCCTCGCCAAACACTACACAGGCGTGGTCGGTTCCGAGCTCGAGGAGCCAATCGGGACGGTCACCAGCTCGGACCACCACAGCCTGGTCACGGCCCACTTGACCAAGTTCCGCACCGGCTCGACCGGTAGCGATCTGGCCGAACCGGTACCGACCATCACCGCAGGTCCGAAGGAAAACCCGGCGGGTGCAGCCCACGCGCTCGGCTTGGTGTCGAGCCATCTGCTTAAGCTGCGCGGCACTAGCACCGCGGCTGGCGCCGATGAACCGCTGCACACGATCAGCGCCGGCGGCCAGCATCACGCAGAGGTGCGCGCCTTCCTCCTGAAATACTACGGAACCGACCAGGATCCGCGCTTAACCGAGCCGCTGCACACCGTCACCACAAAGGATCGCTATGGCCTGGTAACGATCCAAGGACAGGACTACGAGATCGTCGACATCGGCCTGCGCATGTTGGCGCCGCACGAGCTGTACCGCGCCCAGGGCTTCCCGGCCGATTACGTGATCAACGAGATCCCGGATCCGGCGTTGCTGTTCGCCGGCGGGGAGCAGGTAGCGGCCGATCCTCTGTCGCTTCCGCGCATCCCCCTGACCAAATCGGCCCAGGTTCGCATGTGTGGCAACAGCGTGTGCCCACCGCTGTCGGAAGCTCTCATTCGCGCGAACTTCGTGCACGAACGCCAGATTGCCGGGGTAGCCGCATGAGCTACATCCGTCAATCACAGCCGCGGTGCGTAGCGTGCGGCCGTCAACAGGGCCGCGCCCACGCCGCTAACTGCCAGTTCGCCAAATTCACTACCCGGAGGGCCTAACAATGGCCAAACCAAGCAATTTCCGCCAGGCCGCGCGCGGCACCATCCCATATGTCGCCGGCGAATATCTGCATAAGAACGGACCTCAAACGTCGCGCGACCTGTTCGCCGCGGTTCACTTCGGCACGAAGACCACCCATAAGGAAGATTCGCTGCAGGCCGCAATCCGTAGCGGCTGGCTGACCGAGACGCTGGACGGCAAGATCGCCGTGAGCCAAGCGGCCCGGGAGCACTACGACCAAGAGGCAGGCGAAGCAAAGGTGAAGCCTGTCGGCCAGATCGCCGCAGTGCGCCAGCCGGTCAACGTCTTTACGCAGCCGCCCTTGAATAAGCGCTACATCCCGAACCCGCGTGGCATGCGCCAGGACATCCCGGAGTGGTCAGTTCGGCCGGCGGGGTTCGTGTTCAAGAGTGTCGCCGGAGGTGACGCATGAGCACGCGAATCGACCGTACCGGAACGATCAACTTCGGAGACGCCAGCCTCTCCATATGGGAAGAAGGCATCTCCCAGGCGCGCGACGCCGGCGGCTGGGATGCCGCTCAGGCATGGGAGCGCCAGTTTAAGCGCGACGTGTTCACCCGCATCGTGCAGACCCTGAACCGCCTCGGCTGGACCGTCGGCGAGTCGACCTACATCTTTACCGGCAATAATAACCGCTACTGCACCAAGGGCGACCTGCAGGCCGACCTCAAGCTGTCCGGCCGCTGCATTCAGTTCGAGATGTTCCAGTGCGTGAACGCGCCCGACCGTCCGGACCATGGCGGCCGCTACCAGGGCGACAAGGAAGGCCACATGACCTACGTGATGCGCCTGGAAATGGAGCGCACGCGCCGCAGGATCCGCGACTACCTGTGCAACGTGTTCACTGGGTACGCTTTCAACGAGAAGACTGGGAACGGCCGGAGCGAGAAGCACGGCTTCATGCACCTGACCGCGCTGGAATGGATCGCCGAATGCTACCGCACCAGCTGTCACTTTAAGGGCGACTGGGACGCGTACTTTACGGCGAACAACAGCCGCAGTCTGGTCGGCTGCTTCAACAGCAACCGCCGTTCTGCCGACGACACCCTGCTCGTGCACGGCCAGTCAGTCTGGTGCTTCGACTATCACGGCCGCATCCAGCAAGGCACCGCGTATTACAACATCAACAATATGTGGTGGGTTGCGCTGGGCCGGTACGACGTGACGAACAAGGCAAGCTTCGAGCTCTACGCCACCTTCCCGGACAACCCGCGCGTCAAGCGCAACGCCAACCGCCGCCGCACGCGCCTCGAAGCCGAGCTGGCCAAGGCCGTCAAGGCGATGAAGTTCGAGCGCGCCGCGCAGCTGCGTGACATCCTGTTCCCGGGAGACCAGGAGCTGTTCAACGTCTGGCACAACGAGCACCAGCTCTATCACCGCGCCGGCTTCCGCGGCTACACTGCCGACCAGTCTCAGGCTGGCAAGTTCACTGCCGATGAGGTCCGCGGCTGGGACAAGGCGCCGAACAAGGTCATCTCGTTAGATGTGGCGGAGGTCGCATGAGGGTACGGTCAGCTTTTCGCGGCGACTGCCTCGTCGACCTTGGCCTTGGCGATCTCAACTGCTTTGTTTTGGGCGTCCGCCTCGCTGTTCTGCAAGTTGGCCACCGATCCAAAGATTGTTGGGGTCTCGTCTTTGTAAGCGCGGAAGTGTCCCATCCATTTGCCTTGCTCAGATCGGGAGCGGGACGTAGCCCATTCGACGGTGTAGCCCTCGTAAGGCTCCAGAAGCATTGTGTAGTCGAGGTGTTGCTTATCGGGGTCGTTGCGCATTGCCTATCTCCTCACAAAAAGGGGATCGTAACATGATGCGCCGTTCAGTCTTAAAGCAGGGCAAACCGCTGGAGCGCAAGTCGCCGATGTCGCGCGCAAGCAGCAAGACGCCTGCCGCCGGCGCCGGGCTGCTGCGTGTCGCTGCGGTCCAGGCCAAGGCAAGGGCGAAGGAGCTGAAGCTGCCGAAGCCGGTGAGGTCCCGTGGCATGAAGGGCCGCCCGCCCACCGCCGAGGAGGCGCGCTTCATGAGTGCGGTTGCGGCCCTGGGCTGCGTGGCATGCAAGAAGGACGGCTGGCACAACCCCAGCGTTAGCGTGCACCACATCGACGGCCGCACGAAGCCTGGCGCCCATCTTCTCGTCTTGCCGCTGTGCGCTGGTCACCACCAAGACGGTACCGGCGCGAACCCGACGCTTATCGCGGTTCATCCCTACAAGGCGCGCTTCGAGGAGCGCTATGGCGCCCAACGAGAGCTGTTGGCCGAGTGCGTGTCGATGCTCACAAATAACGAAGCCGCGACGGTTGCAGCCGGCGCGGCCTCTGAACAAATCACCGTGGAGTAATTATGTCTGCCAATATTTTAAGCGATTACAACGAGTTCCTGCGGGCGAAGATCCGACTGGCGCCGGCCAAGGGCTTCGACGTTCCGCTCGAGCAGATCAACCCGGGCCTGAAACCGCACACGCGCGACATCGTCCGTTGGGCCCTGAAGGGCGGGCAGCGCGCCATCTTCGCATCGTTCGGCCTGCACAAGACCAGCACGAACCTTGAGGTGATGCGCCAGATTGGCATCCATCGACCGTGCCTGCGCTTGATCGTGCTTCCGCTGGGCGTGCGACAGGAGTTCGTCCGTGAGGCTGCGAAGCGTTTCACCGGGGAGCATGCGGTCACCCTGAAGTTCATCCGTTCGAACGACGAGATCGAGGGCGCCGACATCGTCTACATGACGAATTACGAGAGCGTCCGCGAGGGCAAGGTCGACGTGAGCCGATTCGGCGCGGCGTCGCTGGACGAGGCGAGCGTCCTGCGCAGCTACGGCAGTAAGACCTATCAGGAATTCCTGCCGATGTTCGACCAAGTCGAATTCAAGTTCGTCTTTACGGCGACTCCGAGCCCCAACCGCTTCAAGGAGCTGATCCACTACGCTGGCTTCCTGGGCGTCATGGACACGGGCCAGGCATTGACCCGCTTCTTTCAACGAGACAGCGAGAAAGCTGGCAACCTGACCCTGTACCCGCATAAGGAGACGGAGTTTTGGCTGTGGGTGGCGAGCTGGGCCTGCTTCATCCGCCGACCGAGCGACCTGGGACACTCGGACGAGGGCTACGACCTGCCGCCGCTCGAGGTGCATTACCACGAGGTGCCGAGCGACTACGAGGCTGCAGGCAACGAGAAGAACGGGCAGGGCCTACTGATTCCGAACGTCGCCATGGGTCTGTCGGCCGCCGCCGGCGAGAAGCGGCAGAGCATGACCGCGCGTGTGGCCAAAGTAGCGGAGATCGTCGCGGCGGATCCCAACGACCACTTCGTGATCTGGCACGACCTCGAGGACGAGCGCCACGCTATCCAGGCGGCGTTGCCCGAGGCGGTCAGCGTGTGGGGCACACAGGACCTGGAGCAGCGCGAGCAGCGCATCGCCGACTTCAGCGACGGCAAGTTCAAGCTGCTGTCGACGAAGCCGATCATCGCCGGCTCGGGCTGCAACTTCCAGGTGCACTGCCATCGAGAGATCTTCGCCGGCATCGGCTTCAAGTTCAATGACTTTATCCAGGCCATCCACCGGGTTCAGCGCTTCCAGCAGACCCGCCCGGTCCGGATCGACATCATTCACACCGAGGTCGAGCGCGCCGTGTTGGCCGAGTTGCAGGAGAAGTGGCGCCGCCACGACGAAATGCAGGAAAAGATGGGCGAGATTATCCGTTCGTATGGGCTGGACCAGCTGTCGATGCAGGATTCGCTCGCGCGCACGATCGGCGTCGAGCGGCACGTTGTCAAAGGTGAGCGCTTCACCGTGGCCAACAATGACTGCGTGCTAGAGGCGCTCGAGCAGCCGGACAACTCCGTCGGCATGATCGTAACCAGCATCCCGTTCGCAAACCACTACGAGTACACGCCGAGCTACAACGACTTCGGCCACACCCAGGACAACGACCACTTCTGGGCCCAGATGGACTTCCTGACGCCGCAGCTGTACAGGATCCTGCAGCCGGGGCGCATCTATGCCTGCCACGTGAAGGATCGCATCAATTTCGGCAACGTGACCGGCGCCGGCGTCCCGACCGTCAGTCCGTTCCATGCCGAGGCACTGTTTCACGGGATGAAGCACGGCTTCGACTACCTGGGCATGATCACGGTAGTTACCGATGTCGTCCGCGAGAATAACCAAACCTACCGGCTGGGCTATTCCGAGGTGTGCAAGGACGGCACGAAGATGGGCGTGGGGTCGCCTGAGTACATCCTGCTGTTCCACAAGCCTCAGACTGACCGCAGCCGCGGGTACGCAGATGTCCCGGTCACCAAGGCAAAGCCGCTGTGTCAGGCCGAAGACGGCACGCCTGTCGACTTTGATCGCCGCCTGGCGCCTATCCCCGGCACTGGTTATAGCGTCGCCCGCTGGCAGGTCGACGCCCACGCATTCTGGCGCTCGAGTGGCGACCGTCTGCTCTGCGCGGAGGAGCTGGCCAGCTACGGCCCGGGCAAGCTGGCGAAGATGTTCACCGACCTGTCGCTGGCCAACATCTACAACTATGAATACCACGTCAAGGTTGGGGAGTCGATGCTAGCTAATAAGACGCTTCCGGCCGACTACCTCAGCTTGGCCCCCGGCAGCGCCGATCCAATGGTCTGGCACGACATCGTTCGGATGCGCACATTGAATGGCGAGCAGTCGGCGCGCGCGGTCGAAAAGCACGTTTGCCCATTCCAAATCGATATCGTCGACCGTCTCATTAACCGCTACAGCAATCCGGGTGACGTTGTGTACGACCCATTCTGTGGCCTGGGTACAGTTCCAGTGCGCGCCATGAAGCTGGGCCGGCGCGGCGCCGGGTCCGAGCTCAACCCTGCGTATTTCGCCGATCAGGTGCACTACTGTCATGCGATGGAGCGGGAGGTGAGCATGCCAACTCTGTTTGACTTTGAGTTGGTCGATGCCACGCAGCCGGAGCGGGAGGCCGCATGAAAAAGCCTCGCAACAAGAAGTACCGTCCCCGCCCTGTATCGAACGGTGGCGGCCTGACCGTCATCGCCAAATGTCATGCGCGGGGACAGGACGCGGCGCCACTAAACGATGGGCAACTGCAGGACTTGGGATTGGCATATTGGCTGAGTCTGGAGCAGCTGCGCACCGGCGACGCCAGCGAGGAGGCCTGGTCTTGCGTGGTGACGGCGCTGAACATCGGGCTGGCCATGGCCGAGTCCGACATTGGGGCCGAACACGAGGACGCATTCGCCCGGGCGCTGGATGGCGCATTCCGTGCCAAAACCCGCAGCGCCAAGAGCGGCAACTTCCGCCTGGACGGCGAAGCGCTGCGCGATATTGAGGCGGCGCTTACTGTCCACGACAGCCAGATGGAAGTGGCGACCAGGGCGGAGGTCGTCGCGGCAATGAACCTAGTGCGTCAGCGCGTCGACGATGGCCATGTCTACAAGGAGGCCGCTTAGGCGGCACATACGAGATGAACGCGAGGTGCAACATGCAAGCATTGCAACATATTGGTGCTGTCAAGGCCACGATGTCGAGCCGCGAAATTGCGGACATCTGCGAGGCGCGCCACAACGACGTCATTGTCACGATTGAGCGCCTAATCAACGAGGGGGTTTTACGACTTGGTCGTAATACTGCCCGCCCGTACGCTCCGGACGGCGGCGGCCGCCCGACGATGGTCTATG
The DNA here is from genome assembly GCF_036961685.1 of Massilia sp. DD77. Lineage (NCBI taxonomy): Bacteria > Pseudomonadati > Pseudomonadota > Betaproteobacteria > Burkholderiales > Oxalobacteraceae > Massilia > Massilia sp. DD77. Next base: position 40,395 of record NZ_JBAMDH010000006.1, on the reverse strand, counting down.
ACCTGACGAAGCGGGACTGCCTGATCGTGGTGTCCGGCTACAGTGCCGTACTGCGCGCCAAGATCATCGACCGGTGGATGGAGCTCGAAGCAGTGGCGCCGGTGCCGGGTCTTCCCCGCTCCTTCGCGGAAGCGCTGCGCCTGGCGGCCGACCAACAGGACGTAATCACGGCCCAAGCGGAGCAGCTCGCCGCCGCGGCGCCGGCCGTCGAATTCGTGGAGCGCTATGCTGACTCGACCGGTACCAAGGGTTTCCGTCAGGTGGCCAAGCTGCTGCAGGCGAATGAGAGCCAGTTCCGCGAGTTCCTCATCGAGGAGAAGATCATGTATCGCCTGGGCGGGGAGTTGACGCCGCACTCGCAGCATATTGACGCTGGCCGGTTCTGCGTGAAGGCCGGTACGGCGCCGGGCAACGGGCACGCCTATAACGCGGCGCGCTTCACCCCAAAGGGCGTCACTTGGGTGGCGGGCGAGTGGGCAAAGTGGCAGCTCAAGCAGCGGGCGGGGGAGGTGGCTCATGCGTGACTATTCTCCACTGCGCGAGCTGGCCGCCACTGCGAATACTGTGCATTTGAAGTCGTCGACCGTCGTTGAGCTGCTGGACGAACTCGACGCGCTGCGCGCCGCCAGCGCCAAGCCGGCGAAGGTCAAGCGGAATGACTACCCGGCCGTATTCGAAGTCGTCTGGGAGGTCTATCCCACGCGTCCAGGCGACAGCAAAAAGGCGGCTTACAAGGCTTGGACCGCCCGGGTCAACCTCGGAACCACGCCGACGCAGATGCTGGATGGGGCAAAGGCGTACGCCGCCTACGTGAAGGCAATGCGCGTTGAGCCGCAGTTCATCAAGCAGGCGGCGACGTTCTTCGGGCCCGGCGAGCACTTCGCAGCCGACTGGACTCCGCCAGAGGCGCTGAAGAAGCCAGCCAATGGCGGTGCATGGTGGGTTAGCGATGCGACGATCCTCGCCAAAGGCGCCGAACTGGGGCTAAGGCCACACCCGGGCGAGCAAATGTCGTCATTCAAGGGCCGTATCCAGGTCGCGATCGATAACGACGGCCCGCCACCGGCCGCATCCATCCAGGTGCAACCACCACAACCACCGCGGCCGCCAGCGCCAGCACCAGCCGAGATTCGGGCGCGGAGGCCCGAGGGGCTGAATCTCAAGGACCTGGTGCGGAAGGACGCTCCGTTGCCGAGGTTTGCGTGAGGGACGGCGCGGAGCTGTGTGCTCGCTGCGACAAGCTGAAGACCGAGGGGTATCCGGACCGGCTCAAAGCGGGGCAGGGGCACTGCCTCGGGCACGGCGACAGCAGCCCGTCACGTGGCCCATTCGTCTCTTGGGACGACCGCGCCTGTCCACTGTTTGCCCACGCAAAGGACATGGCACTACGGGAGCGCTGGATCGAGAGACGCCAAGCAAAGCAACAACAAGAGCAAGTCCAAACTGAAACGAAAGGATGATATGGAAGATTCGCACGAAATGCTGACGTTCCACCCGATGGAGGGCGATAAGCCCACGAACCCCAAGGACATCGTTGGCGTACGCAAGGCCCCGATGTCGACCGTACCGGCGACTGTGCTGGCCGAAATCGGCGTGGCGATGCTCGAAGGGGCATCGAAGTACGGTCGGCATAACTACCGCGTCGTTGGCGTGCGCGGATCGGTCTACTACGATGGCGTGATGCGCCATCTGATGGCCTGGTGGGAGGGAGAGGATATCGACGCCGACTCGGGCATGTCGCACGTCACGAAGGCAATTACGTCGCTGGTTGTCCTGCGCGACGCGATGATGCAGGGGAAATTTACGGACGATCGCCCGCCGCGCGCGGCCCCGTTCTACCCAGCACTCAATGCTGGCGCCTCCGATATCATCGACCGCTATGCCGACCGGAATCCGGTCCACTATACGATCAGCTTTCAGGGGCTGCTAGCATGAACCAGTCCCGACTCGGCTCACTCATTGAAGCGATCATCAACGTCTTCATCGGCTTCGCGATCAACTATACCGCCAACATGCTGATATTCCCGATGTTCGGATTCCACATCACCCCCGGCGCCAACTTCGCCCTGGGCCTGATCTACACTGTCATCAGCGTGGCGCGGTCCTACTGCGTCCGTCGGTGGTTTAACGCGCGACTTCACCGCCTCGCGGGAGCTGTGGCATCGACGATCGAGGGGCGCCGATGATCGAATTCATCGTGCCTGGGCAACCAGTACCGAAAGGGCGCCCTAAGTTCGCTCGGCGGGGCAAGGGAGTGGTCGCATACACGCCAGCGAAGACTGCAGCCTACGAGTCTTTGGTACAGCATGCCGCCAGCGCGGCGATGCTCGGCCGGGAGCCAACTGCACGGCCGGTCAAGTTAGTCGTGAGGCTTGCACTTGGAGTTCCCGCCAGTTGGTCGAAGAAGCGCCGGATCATGGCGATTGCCGGGGCGATCCGGGCAACAAAGAAGCCTGACGCCGACAATGTCTTGAAGGGGCTCAAAGACGGGTGCAATGGGATCGTTTGGAAGGATGATGCTCAGGTCGTATGTATTGAACTCCTAAAGTTCTACGGTGAAATCCCATGTGCTGCCATCACTGTCCATGAGCTCGACGGCGAAGCCGCCTAATCGTTCAATCTGCAGTATTGTATAGGTATCAAAACAACTCAGGGGGCGAAGATGAGACGGTCCGAAATTATTGAATTCCTTCAGAATTCGCAAGCAGTCGCTGTCTTGGCGGGTCGGGTTCGCTCAGCAATTTTTGCCGAAAGTCGCGGGCGTTCGGTATCCCATCATGTTTCGTATAAGAACCTGCCGGATCATCCGAACGATTTTGCTGCCGATGTGTTGCACATTAGATTCATTGCCAGATTGGAATACATAAAATTAATCGTGAATACACGCGAGTTTCTAGCTGCTCAATATGCCTTCTTCGCGCTTTCTCGCGACACGGAAACTCGACTGCCGGAGGTCGTCAGGCTCGTGCAGCCAGGGGCAGTGATCCTTCCGAACCGTGAAGTGCAGCTAAGCGACGATGAGGAAATGGATGCAGCTGACCTCGTTACCATTAAGGACGAGGTATCGACTATCCTTATTACTCACGCGCTGACACGCCTGGATGAATGGAAGCCAGAACAAACTTGACGAGTGCTAGCGTTGCAAATTGGAAAAGTTCGGACAGGCAAGAAGATTGATCCTCAAGTGATAAGCTGACTCATCCATTCAGATGAGAAAGCTATGGCCTTCGCTGACAAATACATGGGCGCGCTCAGCGCGTCAAACTTGCTGGACGACGAACTGCATCACAAGGCGGAGCCGCTCCAAGCTGCCGCCTTAGCTGATCGATCGGCGCGCGACATCGGGGCGCTACTTCACCGGGTGAAGTATGCTGGTACCGTCGTGCAAAAGCTGGCGCATGCAGTCGCGGCACAAGGCCGGGCAGAGCGTGAACTCGCCGATGCGGTGCGTCGTAAAGATACTGCGCGAGAAGCCGAGTGCCGCCAAGTGGTCGAGGCGAATGCAGCGACATGTGCCATGGCAGGCAGCGAAGCAGCGGCTTTCCGCTCGCTGTATGTCGCCTGGTGCGACATCGTATCGAAGAAAGGCGCCGAACGGCACTGGATCAAGCCGGCTGACTGGCCAAAGATCGGCCATCTCGCGCCCGCCCTGTACCGGCGCGTCGCTGAACATTCGTTGGTGTATTACTTGGACGACGTGTGCAAGGCCTGTGACGGTACCGGCGCCACTTCGACCAAGCCACTGATAGTATGCAAGACCTGCTGTGGCTCAAGGAAGCAGCCGCTCGGTAGCGCTGCGGAACTGAAAATCAGCGCGTACGAGGCTAAGCTGGTTGCGGAGATGGTTGGCGAGCTCCTCGCGCTGGAGCAGACGCATGCAGGCGTTGCGAACGCGAGACTCCGCCGGGTATAGATTGCGCTACAAAATCGTCGTGCGATAGTTGTAAACGCCGAAGCTCAGGCGTATCATTGAGTCTTCAATACATTCTTCTTAGGTGCCGTACTAGACAGCTCGCTGTCACCGTCCCGAGGAACGCATGCAGTGCAAGCCACCTAGAGTTGCTTTCGCTCGCCCAGACAAAAAGCCCGAACCCTAAGCGTCCGGGCTTTTCTATTTACGAGAAGTTGACTGCAACGATCTCCGCGCCGGCTTCCTCGAGCGCCGCAACGAGCGCTTCCTTAGTAAGCGACGCATCGAGAGTTGTAAAGAGAACTTCCGACAAGCTGTTATCACTGGTCCCAGGAGTGATCTGGACGCCGCCTACGAGGTTGTCTCCCATGGCATAGACAACGGACACTGCTTGCGAATAGCCTCCGCGAGTAACGATTTCGACATGCCTTAGGGGAAAATGCGGTTTTTGATTTACTCCGGTCATCGCGCCGCCCTTAAACAATAGAAACCACGAGATTCTTTCCAAGCGCTTTGGCGGCCTGCTCGACAAAGTCCAGCTTTGACGCATGGCTCAGATCGAACAGTCGGTCCACTTGGGGATTATGAACGTTGAGCATGCGCGCAAGATCAGCTTTCCGCAGCTTCTGAGCGAACATCTCATTCCACAGCAAGACTTTTGCTTCTGACAGGGCAGGCAGGGTAACCGTCTGCTGGCCAGGTCCAGTCGGCGAGGGCAGGGGAACGGGTAGGCGCCGCTCGAAATAGCTTTGAAGGGCGGTTTCGAGCGCATCAAGTGCTTCGCGCTCAACGTGAGACTCATCGTCCGCAACCGAGTGAACATTCGGGAAATCGACAAAGTCGATTAGTAACGTTCCGTTAGTGTCGGGCTCCAGAGTGATCGGATAGTTCAACATGATTGAATCCTCTTGGTCAATGCCGCATCGCGGCTGGTGCTGCTTGGTCGTTTGTAAGTAGTGCTACCTACGGTATTGCTTAGGCTATGAAACCTGCGAGTATCGAAGAAACCCCTTTCGGGGCTTCTCCTCTCATTTAAGCTTTAAGTCTTTGAGAATCTTGTTCCTTAATCCCTCTCCCATCTCTTTCGCTCCGTGGTCTGGGAAGGTACTGTATTCTCCGTTTAGCTCTACATCGAAGTGGCTGCCGCGTTTGTGAGAAGTGAACTTCGCTCCCTGACGCTCCAGCCATCTTCTAAACTCGCTGTATTTCATAAACCTCCTTTCTTGTCGATGAATTCATTATACAACACTTCTGTTGTATTGCAAGAGATTTTACAACATATGTGATGTTTATTTGCTGGGCCGGTATGGCCTGGCAGTGACCGTGTCTCCTGAATCCGCCCCAACAACGGATTCCTTTGCCGCCCTCGCAGCCATGCGTCGGCGGCTTTTCTTTTTCATAGGTGCGCGATGAGCATCGAATCCGAGCTGGTGTGGTTGCGCATCCTGGTGCAGATCTGGCGCGAAGTGACGGTCATTGAACGATCGCAGGAGCCGAAATGAACGACACAGCACATATCTACCGCGCGGAGATCCTGCGCGCCGTCTTCGGGCCTACAGCGCACGAGACGAAGGCGCACGACCTCCACCGGCTCAATCAGATCGCCCAGCACCTGGCGGACTGCGAGGAGGCGCAAGCCATCCTCCGCGCTAAAGGACACGGCCGCGTCGGCATGTCTTTCATCGAGGTGGCCAGCAGCGTGCCGAACAACGTGCGCCGGATGCTGGACAACCTGTTCCCGAGTGGCCTGCTCGGACTGAGTAAGCAGGGTACTGATATCGCCACGCCAGTAACGGCACCGAACCGCCTGGGCAGTGATGTGCACGATGTATGGAGTTCGCGGTGATGGCGACGACCACGCTAAGTCTCCGCACCCGGATCGCATGGTGGGTTCGCCCGGCGCTGTTCTGTGTCGCCGTAGTCGCCCGCGCCTGCTCGGCCTGCGCTGCCCGCTGCATCGACGCCATCGTCGATCATGGCCTTGTCTTCGAAATCGAATGAAGCTGCAAACGCTCAGGTCTGCGCTGAAGACGGCACGCAGCCGGATCACCATGCTTCCGACGCAACGCCCGGACGTAGTCGAACGTAAACGAGGATCGGCTGGCGTGCGAGACCGCGAGCGGATCCGTGCGCGTGACTGTGGTTTGTGCCAAGAATGCAAGAGGCAAGGACGCACGACCCTTGGGCATCCGGTCGACCACATTGTCCCGCTGTGGAATGGCGGAAGTGACGACGACAGCAACAAGGAAACGCTTTGTGTACCGTGCCACGACGCCAAGACGGCGCGTGAGGCACGGCAGCGCGCGAGAGGCTGAAATGAAGGTAGAGCTAATTCCGGAGGAGACGTACACCCTACAATTCGGCGACCACCAGATCGAGGGTATGCGTGTGGTATCGAGGTGGAATGGCCTCATTGAGCTGCGAAACGCGAAGCGTGAGGTATTGATCGTCTCGGCGCCGGAGATCCGCCCGTTTGTAGGCGTCTTCGATACGCTGTTCGGCGACGTATTCCGCACCGCTGCCGAGACCAAGGCGACTGGAGTCGTCGTCGTGATGGGCTCGCCTGACCTCGTCGCGCGTCTGCGGGCGGCCGGTCCGACAGCGGCGCCGGAAGCCGCCCAAGGGGAGGGGGTGTCGCATCCCTCCAACCCTTCGGCACCGGACACCGACTAGCACCTCACGCGCAGAAAAAATCCCCCTTGGAGGAGTTTGTTAATGGCTTTAACAGGCAAAAAGCGAGCCTTCGCCGATGCCGTGTTGGCCGGGTTCTCCAATAAGGAAGCGGCGATTCGCGCCGGCTTCAGTGAAAAAACGGCATCAGCTGCCGGGTCGAGGACTGTTAAAGACCCGGAAGTTAAAGCGTACCTCGAAGAGCGGCGCAAATCGCCCCCAGGGCCGGGTGCTCCGATGACCACGCTGCCGCCGGTCGACACGATCGACATCCCTGCGACTGCCGATCCTGTCGAATTTCTCACCAATGTGATGAACGAGCCGGCCGCGGATCTTCGGCTCCGCATTGATGCTGCAAAGGCAATGCTCCCGTTCAAGCATAAGAAGCTTGGTGAGGGAGGGAAGAAGGACCAGAAGGACGAAGAAGCGAAGAAGGTCGCGAGCAGATTCAGCGCTGCACGCCCGCCGCTCAAAGCCGTGAAGTGAGGTCGAAGTATGGAATGGTCAACCGCTTGTCCGGATTGGGAAGACAGGCTGAAGGCCAAGCTTTCGATCATCCCGCCCCCAATCTTTCCAGACGAGGCTGACCAGGCGCTGCGCATCTTCAAGGAGCTGCGCGTCTGCGACCTGCCAGCAACCGTCTGGGATGAGGACCTTGGCGAACACCGGAGCCCTAACTTCGGCGAGTGCAGCGAACAGTGGGTATTCGACTTCGTTGCCGCAATCTTCGGCGCCTACGATCCTGAGACTGGAAAGCAGCTGATTCGCGAGTATTACCTCCTGATTAGCAAAAAGAATACGAAATCGACGATCGCCGCCGGCATTATGCTTACCGCGGTGATCCTCTGCTGGCGAAACGAGGAAGAGCACCTGATCCTGGCACCGACCAAGGAGGTCGCCGACAACAGCTTCAAACCTGCAGCCGCAATGGTGCGCGCCGATGCGGAGCTTTCAGCCTTGTTTCATGTGCAGGATCACGTCAGAACGATCACGCATCGCGTATCAAAGGCATCGCTCAAGGTCGTCGCCGCCGACACGGACACGGTTTCCGGCAAAAAGTCCGGCAAAGTTTTGGTGGACGAACATTGGTTGTTTGGTAAGCGTGCGAACGCCGAAGCGATGTTCATGGAGGCGTTGGGCGGACAAGTGTCCCGTCCTGAGGGCTGGGTCATCTTCCTGACCACTCAAAGCGACGAGCCGCCAGCTGGCGTGTTCAAGGAAAAACTCAGTTATTACCGAGACGTCCGCGACGGCAAGGTCGAGGACCGTAAGTCGCTGGGTGTCCTTTACGAATACCCGCCTGCGATGGTCAAGGCGAAGGCCTACCTTGATTCCTCGACCTACTACATCACGAATCCGAATATTGACCGCTCCGTAAGCGCCGAGTGGATCGAGGACAACCTCAAGAAACTGCTGCACAAGACGGATGGGTCGTTGCAGACCTTCGTCGCCAAGCACCTGAATGTCGAGATCGGCATGAACTTGCGCGCGGACCGGTGGGCCGGCGCCGACTTCTGGGAGCGCCAGGCGAAGGCCCCGGGCCTCTCGCTGAGCGAACTCCTTGCCCGCTGCGAAGTAGTCACGGCCGGCATCGACGGTGGCGGCCTAGACGACTTGCTGGGGCTGGCTTTCGTGGGGCGCGAGCGTGGCACAGGCAAATGGCTCGCTTGGACTCGCGCGTGGGCGCATCCCATCGCACTCGAGCGTCGCAAGAGTGAAGAGAGCAAGTACAACGACTTTGAGCAACAGGGCGACCTGGTGATTATCGAGCAGTTGCCGGGCGACGTCGCCGCGGTGGCTGCTGTGGTCAAGGAAGTGAACGAGTCCGGTTTGCTCGCTTCCGTTGGGTTGGACCCGGAGAAGACTCACAAGGTGATGTTCCAGGCGCTGGTCGATGCAGAAATCGATGAGTCGAAGTGCTTCGGCATCTCGCAGGGCTGGAAGCTGATCGGTGCGATCAGCGTCACCGAAAGGAAGCTGGCGGAGGGCGTTCTGCTGCATGGCGGTCAGCCGCTCATGAACTGGTGCGTCGGCAACGCCAAAATTGAGCCCCGCGGGAACGCGGCCCTGATCACAAAGCAGGCTTCCGGCACCGGCAAGATTGACCCGCTGATGGCACTCTTCAACGCCGTCCAACTGATGGCGTTGAACCCGGAGCCAGCACAGACCACATCTATCTACGACGAGGGCGTAACGATATGAGCATTCTCGACTGGGCGACCCTCGTCGCCGGCATCCTGGGCTTGGCGCTGATTACCGTCGGCGCCTGGATGATCTACCCGCCGGCTGGCTTCATTATCGCCGGACTCGGTCTGCTGTCTTGGTCGTACATCGTCTCACGCGCCATGGCGCGGGTAGGCAGCAAAGGATAACGGATGTTCACCAAACAGTTTTTCAGCTCCCAGCTCGCGACCGGTAACGGCGGGTGGTTGTCGGGGCTGGGCGGAGCGCGGTCTGACGCCGGCCCATTGGTGACGGTCGAGTCCGCACTGTCTCTCACCGCAGTGCAGAGCTGCGTAACGCTCCTTGCCGAGAGCATCGCCCAGCTTCCGCTGGAGCTATTCCGCCGGACAAAGGATGAGGGCAGGGAGGCCGCGAAGGATCATCCACTCTACCGGATCCTTGCCTACGCACCGAACGAGTGGCAGACGCCGCTCGAGTACCGCGAAGGCAGTCAGCTATCCGCTGGCTCCCGTGGCAACTCTTACAGCATCATCGGGCGCGATGGCGACGGCACCGTGACCGGTCTTTACCCGGTGCCAGCGCAGTCGGTCGTGGTCATGAAGGGCTCCGACCTTCGCCCCTATTACCAGATCGATGGTCAAGAGCCGATCCCTCAGCGCATGGTCCACCATGTTCGGTGGTGGAGCCTAAACGGCTACGTGGGGCTGTCGCCGATCATGTTGCATGCCAATGCGATTGGTCACGCCCAGGCTATCCAGCAGTATGCCGGCAAATCTTTCTTGAACGGTACAGCTCTGTCCGGTGTGATCGAACGCCCTCGTGAAGCGGCGCCGATCAAAGACCCGAACGTCATTGATCGGATCACTGACCAGTGGCAGCAGCGGTACGGTGGGACTGGTAACGCTAAGCGTGTCGCCATGCTGCAGGAGGGGATGACCTTCAAGGCGCTGTCGATGACCAACGTCGACGCGGAGCTAATCCCGGCACTCAAGCTGACAGCCCTCGACATTGCGCGTATTTACAAGGTTCCACCGCACATGATCGGCGAGCTGGACAAGGCCACGTTCTCGAACATTGAGCACCAGGCAATCCAATTCGTCATCTACACGCTTCTGCCCTGGATTAAGCGGCATGAGCAGGCAATGATGCGCGATTTGCTGTTGCCGAGTGAGCGCGATGAGTACTACATCGAGTTCAACGTCTCTGGACTGCTTCGCGGCGACCAGAAATCGCGCTATGAGTCGTACGCGATCGCCCGCCAGTGGGGCTGGCTGTCGGTGAACGATATCCGGCGCCTCGAGAATCTGCCGCCTGTGAAAGGTGGGGACGTCTACCTCCAGCCGCTGAACATGGTCGATGCGGCCAAACCGTTGCCTGCCCAAATGCCGAAGGCTGACCCGAAGGTTGTAGCCGAAATCGAAGGAATCCTTGCATGAAAAACCGTTTTCGTATCGCGAGCCTTATCTTCAATCAGCCTCTAATGGTGACTGAGGCTATGCTGGACCAGGCTGCGGCCTGGGCAAACCAGCAGATGAGTCTGAACATCGTCAACCTGAGCGTCAACGGCGCGCAGCCTCAAATGATGGACGACGACGATGGCCCGTATGAAACCCAGGCGATGCGCGAGGAGAGCGCTCGGCGCCAGATTATCGCCGAGACGGGCGTGGCCATCATCCCCGTACACGGGGTGCTGGTCAGCCGAAGCATGCAGATGAACCCCTGCGAGACGATGACGAGCTACGAGCAGGTCAGGGCGCAGGTGAGTGCCGCGCTGGCGGATCCCGCAGTCGAGCACCTCGCCTTCGACATCGATAGCCCCGGTGGCAGCACGACCGGCGCCTACGAGCTTTCGGACTTCCTGTTCGAAGCCCGCGGTATCAAGCCGATGTCCGCCATCATCCATTACAGCGGCTACTCGGCGGCATACCTCCTGGCGGCGGCGATCGGCAACGTCTCGGTTTCCCGTACTTCGGGCGTTGGATCGATCGGCGTGATCGCCAAGCACCTGGATGTCTCGGCACGTAACGAACAACTTGGCCTGAAGGTGACGACGGTGTACGCCGGCGCACACAAGAATGATCTGAGCCCGCATGAACCGATCACCGAACAGTCGATGGCATTCCTAACCGACATCGTGCAAACCTACTACACCCAGTTTGTGGAAGCTGTCGCAACCTACCGCGGCATCGGCGTTGACGTCGTGCGTGGAACAGAGGCGAACGTCTACATGGGCCAGAAAGGCATCGATATCGGCCTGGCTGATCGCCTCGAAACACCACAGGCAGCGATCGACCGCATCACCGAGCAGGTTCGCGAAGCGCGCGCCGGCCGTAGCAACAAGACTTCCATCGGTGCCCGCGCGAAAGCAATGGCGCTCCAGACCCAAATTTGACCGCGTTCGCGGACAAGCAACCGAGCCGCCCTTGAGGCGGTTTTTTCTTTTCTAGGAGAGGCAATATGCCAACCATTAATGAGCTCCGCAGCGAACGCGCCAAGGTCAACGCCAGCGTGCAAGCCCTGGCCAAAATCGAAGCGGATGGCGGCCAGCTCAACGCCGAGCAGGTGCAGCAGTTCACCGACCTGCAAGCCAAATTCGATGACCTGACTGCCCAAATCGGCCGCATGGAAGCTGCCGAGCGCGTCGCGGCCGCCGCGGCGGTACCCGTCGATCGAGCCCAAGCATCGGCCCACCAGCCGCAAGCGCCGCCGGCAGCGGCAAGCATGCCTGCAACCCCCCGCACCCCGGAAATCCCGGGTCTGGGTATGTCCCGCATGGTCCGCGCACTCGTCGCCGCCCAAGGTAACCAGCAGGCCGCCGCCAAGTTCGCCGCTGACAACAACTTCGGCGACGACGTCGCGATGGCGCTGAGCACCCTGACCCCTGGCGCCGGTGGCGTCCTGGTCCCGACGAACATGGCTCGTGAAGTCATCGAGCTGTGGCGTCCGAAGTCGGTCGTGCGCACCCTCGGCGCCCGCCCGATCCCCCTGAACAATGGCAACCTGACCCTGCCGCGCCTGAAAGGCGGCGCAGTCGTCGGCTACATCGGTACCGAAACCGACATCCCGACCACTGGCCAGCAGTTCGACGATCTGAAGCTGTCGAGCAAGAAGCTCGCCGGCCTGGTCCCGATCTCGAACGACCTGCTGTCCTACGCCGGCACGAATCAGAACGTCGACAAGATCGTGGTGGACGACCTGGCGGCGGCCATGGGTTCGCGCGAAGACAAGGCTTTCATCCGCGATGACGGCACCAACAACACTCCAAAGGGCCTGCTGCATTGGGCTCTGGCTGGCTTCAAATTCATTGCGTCGGCCGGCGACACCCTGCAGAAGGTCGAGACCGACCTGAACAAGCTGATCCTGGCGCTGGAGGCTGTGGACGCCAATCTGGGCCGCCCTGGCTGGATCATGTCGCCACGTACCTTCCGCTTCCTGGAAGCGCTGCGCGACGGCAACGGCAACAAGGTCTACCCGGAGATGAAGGACAACATGCTGAAGGGCTACCCGATCGGCAAGACTACCCAAGTCCCGAACAACTTGGGCGCCGGCTCGAACGCCTCCGAGCTCTACTTCGTCGACTTCAACGACTGCTTCATCGGTGAAGACGAGACCCTGCTGATCGACTACTCGAAAGAAGCTGCTTACAAGGACGGCAACGGCGACATGGTCAGCGCCTTCCAGCGTGACCAGACCCTGGTGCGCGTGATCGCGAAGCACGACTTCGGCCCGCGTCACGTCGAATCGGTCTCCATCCTGACCGGCGTGACCTGGGGCGCCTAATCGGTGCACATGACCCGCTAGTCGGGTCGATAGGGCGGTACCGACCGGTGCCGTCCACCTAAGACTACGAGAAACCATGAAAAAAACTGTGAAATTCCTCAAGCCGTGGAAGATCTACACCGCCGGCGACATCGCTGGCTTCGACGAGGAGCAGGCCGAAGCGCTGATCAAGGCGAAGGCTGCGGAGCCGTACGAAGAGAAAGCCAAGGCAGCGGCCAAGTAAGCCATGAGCCCCGAGACCGCCGCCTGGCTCGCAGATCTGCGCGCCGAGGCCGCGGCTCCGGGCGCTCTTCTGGTCGCCGTCCCCGGAAAAGCGGGGACGCTACCGATCTACCCAAATGACATAGTCGGCAAGTCCGACGACGAACTGCTTGCGTATGTGCGCGAGCGGGTCGGCAGCCCATAGGTGCGCGAATGGCGATTCAGCCCGCAGATATCGTTTATCGCCTCTCCGGCGGCACCTCCAACGGCACCGCCGCGGCGTCCGTTGGAGGTGCGAAGTCAACCACGGTCGTTGCGCCAGGCGCGCTCTTCGACACCATTGACGGGACCGAATCTTCTGTCGGTGATATCGAGTACCGCTGCGTGTACGTACACAATGCGCATCCCACGCTGACTATGCAGAACGCCATGGCGTGGATTCCAACAAATACTCCGAACACTGGCACTGATATGGCGATCGGCGTTGGATCGTCCGCCATCAATGGAACTGAGCAATCGGTTGCGAACGAGGGCACGGCGCCGGCGGGTGTCACGTTTGCAGTCGCCGGCACGTTGGGTGCTGGTGTAGCGCTCGGGAACATCCCGCCTGGGCAGCACCGTGCTGTTTGGCTGCGTCGTACCGTGACCGCGGCAGCACCGGCCAGCAATGACGGCTGCACCCTGCGCGCCACTTGTGATACTGCAGCATGACGGCGCCGCTCGATTCCTACACGGTCGCCAGCGGGAGGGGGATCTACGGCGGAATGGCTGAGCCCGAGATTAAGGAGCCAGCCGACGTGCTCGCGTTCGACGCCGAGCCGACCTTCGTTGACATGGGCACGGGCGTCATTTCCAACAACGCCACCTATAACGGCCGCGTCATGGTGTTCAACCTGCACGGCTCGGGCGGTCAGAACTACACGACCGGCCGCCAGTATCGCGCGCCTGTGAGTGGCCGCCTGGCGTTCGAGGATCAAACCGAATTCGGGTTCAGTATCACCGGCTTGCAGACCGCCGGAAGCTCGACCTACTTCCCGACCATGCGCCCGATTGACGAGTACGTCAAGGCGAGCATGGGTAACAAAGAATTCGAGTCGCGCCACCTGGGCCTACTGCTCGCTGACGGCTTCGTGCACCTCACGACCGAGAATCGCTACGACGCGCTGCTCGATTGGATGGACGCGAACCTCCAGCAGTACAACCAGTCGCGGCGCGTCGCCTGGGGTGGCTCGATGGGCGCATGGGGCGTGGTCACGTACTGCCTGCGCCGTCCGACCCGCTTCGCAGCCGTCTATTCCGACCGCCCGCGCTTCCGCTACGGTTTCGACTGGGGCAACTCGGTCGTGACCGACTGGAGCAGCGCCTCGGCCGCGCACGGCTGGGTAGACGTTCCGTACAACAGCGCGCCGCAGATCGCACCCGAGGACGGCGGCGGCTCGTCGGCCGTCTACGGCGACATGATCGCCCACGTGGGCAACCCGAACAACAAAATCCCGTGGCTCGGCTGTTGCCTGGGCCGGAACGATGGCTACGGCGAGTTCCAGGACCTCGTCGACTTCGTGGCCGCCTGCCGCGCCACTGGTCGCGGTTTTGCGTGCTACTGGAACGACGGCGACCACTCGACCGGCTCGCAAATGGCGCGCATCACGCAAAGCTATCCGATTGGCACATTCAAGATCGGCGAGGGTTATCCGCTGTTCACCGAGCACTCGCTCGACCAAGACCCGGCTGTCGACCTCGTGGGCGGCATCAATATCGGCCTGTCGTTCAAAAACGTGGTTGAGACCGCGAACGGCTGGGCGTGCGAAGTCACCAACGTGACCGCCGCGTGCACGGTCAAGGTCAAGCCCATCAGCGACGTGTTTGCCGCCAACGTGCCCGCCAAGCTGGTTACGATCCCGGCCGCAAATACCTGGGTTTACGTCGAATTCAGCGCCGTATAAGGAAAGTAAATGGCGACACTCGTAGAAAGCACAATCGGCGTCGGAGGGACGTATCCCGATCTGCCTACTTGGTGGGCATCGGTTCCGGCCGACTTGGTTGCTGCCGACCAAATCCACAAGGGGAAGCTACTCAAACCGAAGTTGACCGTCACCAGCACTTTTACGATGACGAGTAAGACGACGAGTGCGTCGTGCTACCCCGAGCTGACAGCCGATGTAGGCGCGTCCTGGATCGACGACCCGAGCTACGGCACCGGCCCGATGCGCTATGACCCGAGCAAGGGCGCGACTATCGAAACCGTGAGCGCCTCGGTGCAGCCGCTTATCGTGAGCTGCAAGTTCGCACGCATCACCCGCCTACAGTTCGGCAGCATGGGGACCGGGGCCAGCATCGCAAGCGCCTTGCGTGTCAGCGCTGACGACGTGACTGTCGAGGACTGCATCGGCGAAAGCTACGCGATCAACTCGGCGGCAAAGGGCACGCTTGCGCTCGTGGGGCGGCGCTCCACGGTGCGCCGAGGGCTGTTCGCCCAGCGCCGTCCCGATATCGCCGCCATCATCGCGCAAATCGGCAACGACGCACGGCTGGAGGACGTCACGCTAGTCTCCCTGGGCGCGACCCTGACTGTCGGCATGACCACGCAGAACTTGGCGTCGACGCTTACCCGCGTCTATGTAGGCGGCGTGGCGGCGCCCGATGACGGCACCGTCGCCTCGACCAAAGTCGATTGCGCGACCAACGCCACCGCGACCGGTTGGACTACCGTCCCGCTCGATACCGCGAACTTCGTCAACATCACGCCTGGAACGCACGATCTGCGCATCAAGCAGGGCTCGGCGCTGGACACAGCAAACGCTGGCCTGCAGACGCCGCTTTATGCGCCGCCGGCGGACAACGCACCAGTGCTGAGCAATGCCGCCGCTTCCCCGCTGAGCGCAACCTCGGGCGCGTTCAGCGTGGCGACGGACGAGGCGGGTGGCACGCTGTACCGCTACATCAGCATCGCCAGCGCTGCGCCGAATGCGGCCACGATCAAGGCCGCCAGCCTGACGCAAACGGTTGCGGCGACCGGCACGCAGAGTGCGCAGTTTGAGGGCCTGGCCGCCGGCACGACCTACTACGTCGCCTCCATCCAAACCGACAGCGCGGGGCAGGACAGCAATATCGTCACGGCTTCGTTCACGACCCCGGCGGCCGATGCGGTCAAGCCGACGTTTTCCGGCGGCGCGGCGATCACGGCTGGCACGATTACCTCGTCCAGCGTGGCGGGTAGCTACCCGGCCGCGTCCGACAACGTGGGTGTGCATCACTACGAGAAAAGCAAGGATGGCGGCGCATTTTGGGAAGATAACGGATCAGGCCTGACTTTCCAGTTTAACGGCCTCGCAGCCAGCACCGCCCATGCGGTTCGCATCCGTGCGGTCGACGCCGCCGGCAACTTCTCCGACCCGCTGACGCTGACGATGACCACCTCGGCCTCGCAAGCGCCGACCGGATCGTTCACCACCTCGCGCGGCCTGGAGTACAACAGCGCGACCCCGTGGCCGCAGGGTACAGTGGTTCATTGGGAATGGCGGCAGAACGGCCGGATCGGCAGCGCGCCGACCAGTACCACATACGGCACGGCGACCGTCGCCTCCGATGGCAAAGTCACAGCGACCGGCTTACCGAGCGGGCCCGGCATTCTTATGGTCGGCAAGCGCGGCGCAACGTTCATGAACGATTACCCATACTACGAACCAGGCACGGTGGCCTAAATGCTGCGCAATCTCGCACGACCCAACACGAATGGGGGTGGCATCCTCGGGACGCACCTGGTCGGCGTCCCTGCGTCGGAGCTGCCGGTCGGCTTCCCGCTGCCCGGCCTGCTTAACAACGATGTGGCGCAGGGCGACCCGGCCGGCACACTGTACCGAGTTGAAATCATCGACTGGCCGAGCGCTGGCGAGCTACACGTCGAGGAGAACGGCGCGTTCTCGTTCACCGATGCTCCGGACGGCACCTATACCGGCGCGACGAAGGTCTACAAGAATAACCTGGCCGACGATGGTGCCTATGAGTTCGTAATTGGTGCCGCTGGGCTCACTCAGGTCTCGTCTGACCTCGTGCTTACCTACGCGACCCTGTCCCAGGTATCTGCTGACCTAGTTGTTAGCTATTCGACTCTGTCGCGAGTCTCGTCGGACCTTGTACTTACTTGGCAGCTTTTGGGGAACTCTGGAATGTCATTTACGCCTTCGAAAGCTCGAACAATCGTCGTCGGCGTCGGGCCGAAGCCCTTCAGCGCAGAAGGCGACTTCTGGAACCTGACCGATCAAAAGAAGCCGCGCGGTACAAAGGATCCGAACGCCACGATCGACATCACGTTCGACTTTGCGCCCTGGCTTGCCGATATGGGAAGCCCAGAAATCGCGGGCGTGGTGTTCATACTGGTTGGCTGTCAAGACGCAGGACAGTTCGCACAAGGATCGAAGCTGACGATCTTCATCTCGGGCGGTACCGGGCAGGAGATTGCAATCACCTGCAGGCCGACAACGGCGACGACCCCGGCGCGCACCGATGATCGCACCGTCTACCTGACGCTAGGAGATCAGTGATGGAGTCGCCAATCCCAGTTCAAGTGGTGCTGGTCGAACTTGCTATCCCTCAGCTACCGCCAACGCATATCGTCGAAGCGACGCAGCAGTTCGCTCGGGCGCCGACCGGTGATGGCTATTCGCCGCGGATGGTTACCTCTGCAGCTCGGCCAGCCGCAACGCAAAGGAGTACTCGATGAGGTTCAGACTAGTGACACCGCCGGTGGCGCTCGCTGTCTCGCTTGCGGAAGCGCAGCTTGCTGTCCGGGCCGATGTCGACCAAGACGGTAAGTCGCCACTGGACGCCGACCTCGAGAGGAGCATCCGGACTTACACAACTGAGGCGGAGAGTGAAACAAGCCGGGCAATCATGGAGCAGACCTGGCGCCTGACCCTAGACGCGTTTCCGACCTGTGAGCGTGGAGGTCCCGGGCCGATTCAGCTGCAGTTCCCACCGCTTGCGCTTGTCGACCACGTCAAGTTCTATGACCGCGATGGAGTTCAGCAAACCCTCGATCCCCAGGACTACCAAGTCGATAGTGAGAGCGAGCCGGGATTCCTCGTGCCGGCGCCGGGAAAGACCTGGCCAGCGACCGCCGATCGCATCAACGCGGTTGAGGTCCAGTTCCAATGCGGCTTTGGCGAAGACCACACCGCTGTCCCGGACGGCATCAAGGGCTTCATCCTGGCGCGCGTGCAGGAGCATCTCGAAAGCGGTGGCCAGACAAAGAATGAGTATGTCAGGCGATTGCTCTGGCCTTACAAGGTTCACCTATGACCCTGAACCATCGAGTGATGCTCCTCAAGCCTGGGGTCGTTCGGAATGCGGCAAATGAGCGCGTGAACAGCTTCGAACCAGTGCAGGAGGTCTGGGCGTCGGTTCGATTTCAAACTGGCGCGGAAGTAATGCGCGCGGGCGCCGACGTTTCGATCGTGAAATGCTCGGTGCGGATCCGCGCCCGCAGCGATGTCGATGCCTCTTGGCGGGTCCGCTACAAAGGCGTTGACTATGAAGTGAAGTCGCCCCCACTCGAGGATTCCAAGGGCAGCGATTTTGTGTTTTTGGTCTGTGAAGGTGTGAAATGATCGATTTCGATCCTTCTGGCCTTATCGCGGCAGTCGAGAGTACTGCCGACCAGGTCGTCAACTCAGTCGACGAAGTCACGCTTCGAACAGTCGGCTTTGCCGGCAGTGAGGTTTTCCGTGACCAGGTAAAGCAGAACGCCCTGGCTAACAAAGAGACGGGCATGCTGTTCGATAACATCATCGTCAAACGTCTCGAAGAAGAGTCTGACGGCGGTAAGCGACAGGCTTACATCGTCACGGTTCGAAGCGGAACGAGCTCCAGCCCAGGAGCGTACTACTGGCGATGGGTCGAGTTTGGTCACCGCTTCGTCCCGAAAAACAAGCGAATCAGCCCGAAGACCGGACGCACCATCGGTTGGGCTGCGCATAGGCGGGCAGCGGAGCTGGAATACGGCACCGCAACCGTGCCGGCATATCCCTTCATGCGCCCCGCGTACGAGAGCAAGAAGCAAGAGGCAGTCGACGTCATGACTCAGACCCTGGCTGAGCAAATTGCAAGGAATGCTACCCAATGAGCGTCTACGTTCAAGTCTTTGAGGCTTTGGCAGGGCTCGCCGGCGGCCGTGTGTATCCAATCCTGGCCGACGAAGGCGTAAGCACTCCTTACATCGTAGTCCAACGTGTTGGCGGCGCTCCGGTGAACTTCCTGACGGGAGAGCAGCCCGAGCAAAAGCATCACCGGATCCAAGTTTCCGTATGGGCCACGACTGCGGTTGAGGCCGAGGAGGTGGCAGAGCAAGTTGAGCAGGCGATGCGTCTGGCAGTTGCACTGCAACCGGAGGTCCTGGGCGGTGCCGTCGACACCTACGATGAGTTGACAACCTACCGCGGGACTCGGCAGGAATTTTCCCTGTTCTTCTAATTTGTTTCTTTTGATTCGAGCCGCCCGAGCAATCCGGCGGCTTTTTTAATGCCCGGCTCCCGGGCTCTTTACCTGAAAGGCCCTCATGAAATTGCCAAACAACCTCGCGTTCGCAGTAGCGACCGTTTTCGCCACTGCAGTGAGCATCACGGCTGCCTCGAATGCCTCTGAGGCAGTCTGCACCGCAACCAACACGTTCGCCGCCGGCGATTACGTCGAATATACCGGCGGCTGGAGCAAGGCCAACGGCCGCGTTTTCCGCGTGAAGACGCCAACCGGCACCAACTTCGTGCTCGAAGGCCTGGACACTTCGGACGTCAATCTGTTCCCGGCCGGCGCCGGCACCGGCTCGGTGCGTAAGGTCACCACCTGGGTGCCCATCGTCGGCGTGACTGCGGCGGACGTCTCCGGCGGCGACGGCAAGAACGTCGAGGTTCCGCTGCTGGACAGCGATATGCCTGTCTCCCTGCCTGATGGTTTCACCGCTACAACCGTCAGCCTGACCATCGCCGACGAGAAGTCGGCTGCGCATCATGCCGCGCTCCAAGCGATTTCGGACGGCGTGAAACTGACCTGCCTGCGTACTGGCCTGCCGGGCGGCGACGTGCTCCTGTATGCAGGCTACTGCAGCTTCAATCCCTCGCCGTCGCTCTCCAAGGGCAACGTGATGGCTGTGAAAGCCACCTTCAACCTGCAGAACAAGGTCGTTCGCTACTAATCGGTTTTGCCGGCCGCCCAGACACTGGGCCGGCCTTTCTCGCCGCGGGGTCGCACCTCGCGGTCTTTTTTTTCTCTCCACTGAAAGACAATAATCATGGCAAAAGGTACCAAAATCGTCCTGGGCAAGCGCCCGAAGAACTTCAAGAAAGAAGTGAGCTGCAAGATGCTCGATGGCAGCGCCGGCTGCATGGAGGTCACGTACAAGTACCGCACCCGTAAGGAGCTCGCGGAGCTGACTGATGATCTCCAGGCCCGTCTGAAAGACGAGGCGAATGCTGAAATCGAGCGCTTCAAGGCCGCAATGGAGAAGGCCAAGGCGGACGGCGAGAAGATCCCTGAATTCACCCTCACCCAGACCGAGATCGTCAACCGTCAATCGGCGATCACCGTCGAATACATCCTCGCCATCGTCGAAGAATGGAACCTCGACGCGCCGTTCGATAAGGACGGAGTGACTGAGCTGGTGGACACGCTCCCGGCCATGGTCGAGGCGCTGAAGGACGACTACCGTGCTGCGATTAACGAAGGCCGCCTGGGAAACTCCGTCTAATCGCCGACGCCATGTATAGGCCGGGTCTGAGTGATAAGGACTTGGCCGAGATGGAAGCAGGCGGCTTCACTCTGGCGGACTACCCTGAAGAGCAAGTTGAGATTTGGCCAGAAAATCTCCAGGCATATGAGCTGTTCCTCTACATGCGGACCCAGTGGCGCGGCGCCGGGATGGGGCTGATCGGCCTCGACTACGGCCCGTTACATCATCGGATGGATCGGATGAAACTGGAGCCTGACGAGTACGAAGAGCTCGAGGCGGACGTTCAGGTTATGGAGATCGCGGCAATCGGTGCCATGAACGACAAAGACGAGTAATACAAAAAGCAAAAAGCCCTGAGCGTTCGCAGCGCCAGGGCTTTTTGCATTTCCACTGTCCATACGTCTGGCGGAAAGATGAATGCAAAAGACGCCGGCATTGTCGGCAAGCGCTTGGCAACAGCAGCACTTATAGCGGCCATCGGGTTTGCCTTGGGCGCATCAGCGGGTGGCGCCGCTCTCATCCTCAAGCTGTTCATTCAGCAGTAGCACTCAAATATTCACCGTCACATGGTAGGAAGGCACTGATGACCGAGATCGTCAACGAAGCAACAATTCGGGTGGTAGCTGACGCTTCTGGTGTCGAAGCAGGCCTGCGCCCGGCGGTGGATGCAGCGCAACGTGCAGGCCACGCCATTTCGCAGAGCGGTGCGAGTGCGGCCGGATCCGCCCGGGCGGTGGATGCCGCGCAGCGTAGCATCATTGCGTCGATCCAGCGCACCACCTTGGCCATGGAGGCCGGTGGCCGTAGCACCGCTGCCTACTTCGAGCAGATGGGCAATCAACGCGCTGTCGATCCTACCTCGCTGGCACCCTATCTGAGTCAGCTTAGGGCTGTCGAGGCCGCTCAGGCACAAGCGGCACAGGCAGCGCGTGACCAGGCGGTTGCCGAGCGCGAGCTCGCCCAAGCGCAGGCAACGAAAGATTCGTTCCTGGCCGGACTCCGCGAGCAGATCGCTCTCTACGGCAGATCGGCTGACGAAGTAATGCGATTTCGCGCCGCACAGGCCGGCGCGTCGCAGGAAGCTGCTCACCTGATTCTGCAGCTGCAGAACATGCGCGCCGCTCATGAGGAGGTTGCCCAAGCAGCTCGCGCAGAAGCTCAGGCACAGCGCGAAGCAGCCCAAGCCCAGGCGAGCCGCGACTCCTTTATTGAAAGTCTGACGAATCAGGTCAATGCAATCGGAAGGACACGGTCCGAGTTGTTAGAAATGCAAGCTGCTCAGATGGGACTGACTCAGCAGGCGGCACCGCTGATCCAACGTCTGCGCGAAACTGAGCAGGCTGTAGGCGCCACTGGAATGACTGCTGCGGAGACCGCGAACGCGCTTCGCCAAGTTCCGATGCAGGTGACCGACATCATCACCTCGCTCCAGGGCGGGATGAATCCGTTGACCGTCGCGATTCAACAAGGCGGTCAACTGCGTGACTCCTTCGGTGGCGTCGCGCCGGCCGCTCGGGCGCTGGGTGCTGAGCTGGCGAAACTCGTCAACCCCTACACCCTGGTGGCTGCGGCTGCGGCGACACTTGCCTTGGCTTATTTCCAAGGATCGAAAGAGGGCGACGGTTATAACCGTGCGTTGATCATGTCTGGCAATGCAGCCGGTACCAGCCGCAATCAGTTGGCAGACCTGGCTCGTGAGATCAGTAAGACAACGGGTACCCAGGCGAAAGCATCCGAAGCGGTTGCAGCCCTGGCGGGTAGCGGTCAAGTCGGCGCCAAGAACCTGCGCGAGTTCGGCCTGTTCGCCGTTCAGATGGAGCGCGACGTCAGCCAAAGCGTCGAAAGCACTGTCAACAACTTTGCCGACTTGGGTAAGTCGCCGGTCGAGGCCAGCCTCAAGCTCAACGAGGCATACAACTACCTGACCGCTTCAACCCTCGCGCAGATCAAAGCGCTGGAAGAGCAGGGCAGGAAGGAAGAAGCGTCCGAAATGGCCCAGAAGGCATACGCCACTGCCTTCACCGAGCGTGCGGCGCAGATGCGGGAAAACCTCGGACTGATCGAAGGCGCATGGCGTGGCGCGACCGACACCGCCAAGGCCGCATGGGATGCGTTCCTTGGTGTTGGGCGCAAGCAGACGCCGAAAGAGCGCCTAGACGAGGTGAACAAGGCCCTTGCTGACGCTGCGAAGGCGCCGTCCGTGATGGCCGGCGGCGATCGCGCCTCGTTCTCCGCCATGACGCAGAATGCGCTGAATGCGTCGAACAAAGATGCGCTCCTCAAGGAGAAGGTTGAGCTCGAGTTCATTATCAACAAGGAGGCATGGGACTCCGCTCAGGCGGCGATCAGTCAGCAGCTGCAAAAGTCGATGACCGCCTGGGACAGTGCGGGTGATCAATACCTCACAAAAGCAGAAAAGCTCGCGAATGCTGAAAAGAAGATCCGCGCTGCAGGTGAGGCGGCCGGCGTCTCGGAGCAGGCGATCGTCGAGCGAATCGCCCTGGCCCGGGCTGAGTCGGTAAACGCCAGCATCGAGGACAGCATCGCCGGCCTGCACAAGCTCGACGGCGTCGCAGAAATTATGCTGCAGCGCGAGCTCGGCCGGATTGCGACCCGGAAAGCCTTAGGCCAGATCGGTGAAGATGAAGCAATCCGAGCGGCCGCGCAGAAGGATCTGGCTCGACTGGCTCAACAAGAAAAGCAGGCTGAACGTCAACTCGCCCTGACGAGGAAAATGAAGGACAGTCAGCGTGACGTGGCAGATGCTGAGTCAGAACTTCAGGAGCTGCGAGCGAAACGCGAAAGCCGCCAGGCGCAACTCGAGAATGATCTGGCCGTCGCGCAGTTCAACCGCGCTCAAGTCAATGAGGAGAACCACGCCAGGGGCATCCAATCCGCCGAAGCGGAGCTGAAGTCCCTGAAAGACCAGGTCGACGCCCAGGTTCTTGCGAACGCTGAAATTGGGCTGAGCAAGATTGAAGTAGCAGACCTCGCTTCCAAACGGTTGCTCGCGGCCGCGGCCCTGAAGGAGGAGGCAGCAGCCATCCAGGCCATGACGCCGGAAGGCAAGCGCCTGGCTGAGATCTACCGCGAGCAAGCTGCGGAGCTTCGCAGCCTGGCCACGGCAAAGCAGACCGGCGCCGTCAAGCAAGACGCAGCGGACACCAGCCGCAAGGCCCTGGAAGAATTGAACCAGTTCCTGGACCCGTCGCGCGCGCAGACCTTCGGAGAAGCGCTGCGCGAGGCGTTCGGTGGCGCCGGGGAATCCCTGTCGAAGCTGACCGCGACGCTCGACGGCTTCGGCAAGAGGCAGGCCGAGATTGCGAAGCATCGGGCCACCGCGGAGCGGGAGCGGGGCTCAAAGGACCTCGATGAGATCGCTTACCTGAACAAAATCAGCGAACTTAACGAGCGGGAGACAAAGGATCGTCTCTCGAGCTATGGCAGCATGACCAGCGCCGCTGCCGGTTTCTTCGGTGAGCAGAGCAAGGGCTATCAGGCCCTGATGTCCATGTCGCAGGTCTTCCACGCCGCCGAGCTGGCCATGACCCTGGCCGAGCTGGTGCCGAAAGGCATTGCTGCTGTGCTGTCGCAGGGCGCCGGCGACCCGTACACCGCTTTCGGCCGCATGGCTGCAATGGCGGCGATCGTGACCGGTCTAGGCGTAGCGATCGGCAGTGTGTCGGGCAGTGGTCCGAGCCTGTCGGAGGCGCGCCAGAAGTCGCAGGGCACGGACACAGTGCTAGGCTCGGACGACAAGACGGAGTCGATCGCCAAGTCGCTCGACCTGATCGAGCGTGCCGCTTTCCAGGACCTGAACATCAGCGTCGGCATGCTCACCTCTTTGCGCAACATCGAGAGCAACATCGGCAACTTTGCTGCTCTACTGGTGCGTGACACGGGCGTGACCGGAGACTTTGGCAAGGGGCTGGGCAAAGACGCTCCGGGTATTGTTGGGACGCTTGGCAAGGTTGGCGGCGGCGTCGCCGGCGGTTTGGCTGGTGGAGCAATCGCTGGTGCTATGACGATGGGTACCATCGGCGCTACCTCGCTCACGATGCTCGGCGCTATCGCTGGACCACTCGGGATGGCGGCCGGCGCGATCATCGGTGGGATCCTCGGCGATAAGCTGGTCGGCAAGATCTTCGGAGGCAAACAAACCGTCGAGGACACCGGCTTCACGTTCGACAAGACGGATTTTGCCAGCATCTTCGCCGGCGGGCTGCAGGCCATGCAGTACGCCGAAATCAAGAAGGACGGCGGCTGGTTCGGTAGCGACAAGTACAGCACAAAGACCGAAGGTCTAGGCGCGGAGGGTAATCGACAGATTGCCAGCGTCCTGACCTCCCTCTACGACACCGTGTTCGAGGCCGGCAAGCTGCTCGCCTTGGGCACGGACTCCTTCTCGACTCGGCTGAACAGCTTCGTGGTCGATATCGGCAAGGTGAGCCTGAAGGGGCTCAGCGATGACGAAATCCAGAAGGAGTTGGAGGCGGTCTTCTCTAAGGTAGGCGACGACCTGGCGAAGTTTGGTATCGCTGGGCTGGAGCGGTTCCAGCAGGTGGGGGAGGGCTATCTCGAGACGCTGTCGCGGGTGGCTGCCGACTACCAGGCCGTGACCGTGGTCACCGAAGCGCTGGGTATGTCGTTCAGTGAGGTCGGTCTCGGTTCCGTCGACGCACGCGAGCGCTTGATTGCTCTCGCCGGCGGGCTGGACGAGTTCACTTCCAGCGCAGAGAAGTTCATGGCGGACTTCTATACGGAGAAGGAGCGGGCCGATTCGCTGCGTGCTCGGATCACTCCAACGCTCGACCAGTTCGGGATTAAGACCGGCGCTGAGGACTCGCTGAAGCAATTCCGCGATGTTGTCACCGGCCTTGACCTGACGACGGCCGCCGGCGCTGAAGCGTATGCAACGTTGATGCAGATCGCCCCGGTGTTCAAACAGATTGCTGACATCGACGCGGCGAAGTTCGAAGAACGCATCGAGCTGCAGAATGAGTACGACGAGCTAACCATGACGTCGGCTCAACTGCTCATCAAGCAGCGCAATGCACTGGACGAGAGCAACCGCGCACTGTTCGACCAGATCCAGGCGATCAAGGCGCAGGCAACCGCGGTCCAAAGCGCCAAGGACGCTGCGGCGAACGTTCTGGGCGGCGTCGATAGCATGTTCTCGGCACTGCAGAGTGTCGTTGGCCGTGAGAAGACGCGAGTTCAGGAGTATGTGCAGGCCCAAACGGCCATCGTGGACAGGCTCAAGGGTCTTTCCGGCGCCCTGCATTCGACGCTGGATGGCATGCGTACTGGCGAACTGACGTTGGATGACCGGGCCCGGGCGCAAGCCCAGATCCGCGCCTCGCTGGCGATCGCACGTGCAGGCGGGCGGGTTGATGCTGGCGACGTCCAGAAGGCGCTGAGTGTCGTGTCGCAAGATGCAAGTTCGATGTTCGCCTCTCAGCAGGACTATCTGCGGGATTTCTACACGACGCAAAGCGATATCGCCGCCCTGGCTGGGGTGACCGATCAGTCGCTGAGTGTTGAGGAGCAGTCCCTCGAGAAGCTCAACGATCAGCTTGAGTACTTGGACGCCATCGTCGCAAACGGGCAGGAACAGATTAACGCACTGAAAGGGCAGTCGATTGCGACGCTCACTCTTGCCGATGCCATGGCAGCGTTCGCGAAATCGGTGAGCATCGCCAAGGCGAATCCGATCGCGAGTTCTGGCGGCAGCATCGCCAGCCTGTACATGGAGCTGCTGGGACGTGCTCCGGATGCGTCGGGCCTGGAGTTCTGGAAGGACAAGCTGGCTTCCGGCATCACGATCGATGAGATCCGCAAGGCGTTCATGGCTGGCGACGAGTACAAGGGGCGCAAGCTCCGCGGCTTCGATGTCGGTACGAACCGCGTGCCATACGACATGCCGGCCATGATCCACGAGGACGAACGCATCATCCCCGCGGCTGACAACCGCGAGCTGATGCGCCGACTGGCCAGCCCACCGCGGGCCGACTCCAAGCTTTTGGCTGAGGTTGCGGGTGAGGTGAGGGCGCTTCGTGAAACGGTATTCCCACTGCTTTATGAGACGGCGAAGAACACTGGGCGCGGCGCGACCAGTCTGGATCGAATGGACCGAGTGGGACTGAAAACTAGGAAGGAGGCAACTGTATGAAATTGATCGCGCCGGTTCCAATCACTGACGCGGTCATGGGAGCGTCGTCGCTTGAAGAGAACGATACCGACGACGCCCCGCTGTGGACGGCCGGCGCGAAAGCAGCCGGAGACCGCGTTCGACGTCCGAACCACAGGGTCTACGAGTGCGTTGTACCGCATAACGCAACGTCGGCCGCGGTGGACTACCCCGAGAACAACAGCACGGGCGAGAGCCGAAAGTGGATCTTCGTTCGCCCGACCAACCTCTACGCCGCGTTCGACTCCGCGAAGCGGACTGCGAGCGTAGCGAACGGGGAGGTGTTGTCATGGACACTGACCCCCGGCGTCCGTGTGGATTCGCTCTCACTCTTCGGTGTGCTGGCGTCGGCTGTCCGTGTGCGTGTGACCGTGGCCGGCGTCATCAAGTACGACCGAACACAGAGCCTTCGGCTTCGCAACTGTCGTAGCTGGAGCGAGTGGTTCACCAAGCCGATTGCTTTCAGGAGTGATGTGTCGTTCACCGATCTCCCGATGTATCGCGACGCGATCATCGAGATCATAGTGTCCTGGCCAGGCAACATCCCCCAGGTAGGTGAGATCCAGATCGGCCGATACGACTACCTGGGCGCCGTGAAGTGGGAGCCGAGCATCCGGACCGTCGATTATTCAGAGAATGAGCCAGATCAATGGGGAACCATCGAGTTCAGGCCAGGTGAGTCGGTGCGCGTCGTCGAGTATGACCTGTTCATTCGCAACGAAGATGTCGACGAGGTCGTGCGGCTGCTGACGAAGGCCAAGTCGGCGCCCCGGGCCTGGCTTGGCAGTCCGAAGTTTGGAGCGCTGAACCTGTTCGGGTTCGCGCAGGATTTCCAGCTCGTCGTGCGAAGCCCGGCCGGCTCGTTTGTTAACCTTCAGATTCGGGAGCTGACCTGATGCCAGCACAGATTACCGTAGTACTTCCGCAACTCGGCACGTCGCCAAGCCGTGATCGTCCGGGCCCATTTGACGATGAGGCCGAGGACTTGATGGACAAGCTTCCGCCGCTGCAGCAAGGCATTGACCTTTTTTCGACTCAGGCAAATGCACTCGCACTCGACGTGAACGCCAACGCACAGGCCGCTGAGCAAGCGGCAGCGGCGGCCGCTCAAGCGGCACAGTCCGCCGGTGCTGTGACCTGGGTGTCCGGCTCGACCTACGCCCTCAATGCCTCGGTTATCAGCCCATCTGATAACTTCACCTATCGTAAACGCACCGCATCGAGCGTATCGAACACCGACCCGGCGAATGACCCGACTAACTGGAAGAACATCACTGTAGTTCCTCCGGCGGCCGGCAACCTGGTCGATTCGGGCAGCTCGGGCACGCCCATCGCCTGGAACGCCGGCGCAATCGAGGTGCCGACCTTGACGCTCATCGGCAATCGCACGCTCGGCGCGCCAACCAACCTCAAGGCGGGCCCCTACGTCATGCACGTCAAGCAGGACGCCACCGGCGGGCGGACGCTGACCTTTGACGCAGCGTTCGTGTTCCCTGACGATGTGCAGCCCGACATCGACACGCGGCCGAACCGCCGCACCGTGTTCTCGTTCATCAGCGACGGCGTCAACCTGTACGGCTCGTACATGCCGGGGTACTCGAAATGATGGGCCTGCCGATGGTCCTGCCGCGCGCCGTAATACTCAAGCCCGGCAACGCGGTCGACTACAACATGCGGGCCGCCGCCGGCAGCCCGAAAGGGCCTGCAATGGTGCTGTGCCGTGCCGAGGGCGCTATCACCGCCAGCAGCACGGCCGCGCCCGCGATCACCACCGGCACCGGCTGGAGCGCAGGCACCTCGATTGCGTTGATCAACTCGGGCACCATCAGCGGCGCGCAAGGAACGCCCGGCACGCACGGCACCGGAACTAAGGGCGGCACCGGTAACGGCGGAGCAGGAGGGAATGGCGGAAACGGCAACACCATTGCCGCCAGCTCCGGCAGCGCTGGCAGCAAGGGCGGCGCAGGGCAGGCGACTGCCGGCACCAATGGCGGCGCTGGCGGCCCGGCGCTGGCGGCCCTCTATAAGCTACGGCTGCGCAACCTAGGCACCGTGGCCGGCGGAACTGGCGGCGCGAAGGGTATCGGTGGCATTGGTGCGGGCGGCAATGGCGGCGGTGGCGGCGGCGGCGGTGCGGGCGGCCGCAAGATCACCACGAGCGACGGCCAGTTTCCGACCTACACGAACGGCGGCGACGGCGGTCACGGTAGCCTGGGGCGCACGCTCGGCACCAAGGGCAGCGCCAACACCTACGGCGGCGACGGTGGGTTCTCCACTGATTCCGGCAGCCCTGGCCAGTCCGCGACCGGCTCTGAGGTCGGTCTGATCTACACCAACCAATCAGGCAAGGCCGGCGGGCCGGCGGGTTCAACCGGCAACAGCGTCAAAGCCGCTGACGGCCTGGACGGCGCACGGGGCGCGGCCATCACCAATTACAGCAACGTCACGGTTCTGACGCCGGGCACCATTTCAGGAGCTACTACGTAATGCCGACCATCCGATATCGAATCGTCAACACCGACCCGGAAGAACATCAGATCACTGTACGGTTTTTTAGTGATGTGTTGCCCGAGTCGGCGCTGGTTTCCAGCTACAAGGCCGACGGCAAGACCCCCGATCGCTATCGTACCGACTGGGCAATCACGCTGCCGGTGCCGGCCCCGGAAGGCGACGAGCTTCACGCGCTCATTATGAGCTACTGCCCGGTCGACTGGTTCAACACTATGCACGCGGTCAAGAACCCAGATATTCCGACGCCGCTGCCGATTCTGGCTATCGGCGCAGTGCGCGATGCGATCATGCCGGAACGGGAGCCGACCGCTGCGGAGATCGAAGCTGCCTACTTGGTAGCTGTCCAGGGGCATATGGACACCGTGGCCCGCTCATATGGATACGATCATCTATTGAGTGCGACTTCGTATGCAGACGAGCCGGCGGTCGAAAAATACCAGCAGGAAGGGATGGCATTTCGAGCATGGCGCTCGAAAGTTTGGGCTTACTGCCTTCAGGTTCAAGCTGATGTAAATGCAGGAGTCCGCGTGGCTCCTGCCTACGACGCCCTGTTCGCTGAGTTGCCCGCCCTCGAGCTTGAACCGCCGGCCATTCTCGCAGCCACCTGAGTATCTTCACGCAGCCCGCCCCGAGCGGGCTTTTTAACGCCCACTGAAAGACTCTTCCATGAGCAAACTGAGCGCCCCCGAAGTGGGTAGCTATGCCGGCGGCGTGACCGCAATCGGCGCATCCTTGACACTTACCCAAGTAGGCATTCTCGTCGGCATCGTGACAGCACTGCTGACTTTTTTGCTGAACGTCTGGTACACGCGCCAGAAGAATGCCCGCGAGTGGATGTTGGCCGACCTGGAGCGCCGTGAGCGCGAGGCGCACTTGGCACAGATAGAGGCGGCGAAATGAGCCGGGCCCGAATAGCTGCGGGTGGCCTGGCACTTAGTGCCGCTGCGTTCGTCACGATCCTGGCGGGCGAGGGCTATACCGATACGGCTGTCATCCCGACCAAGAACGATCGTCCAACTGTGGGCTTCGGGTCGACGTTCAAGGAAGACGGCACGGCGGTGCGGATGGGTGATCGCATCACTCCAGTTCGAGCGGTTCAGCGCGCTGCCCGCCACGTTTCGAAGGAAGAGGCCATATTTCGGGCCTCGATCCATGACGTCCCGCTCTACCAGGCTGAGTATGACGTGTACATGGACTGGACCTACCAATATGGGACCGGCGCCTGGAAGAAGTCGACCATGCGGCGCGAGCTGCAGGCCGGCCGACATGTGCAGGCTTGCAATGCGCTGCTGCTCTATAAGAAATCCGGCGGCTTCGACTGCTCAATCCCAGGCAACAAGGTCTGCGCTGGCGTATGGACTCGCCAGCTCGAGCGTCGCCGTGCGTGCATGGAGGCCCAATGATCGCCGACCAGTACAAAGTACTAGCGTTCGGCGTAGCGCTGGTGGGCGCCATGGCTGCGGCCGGCACGACTGGCTGGCTAGCTAACGGGCTCCGACTCGATGCCAAGATCGCCGAAATGCGTGCCGATCATGCGAATGAGAGGGCGGAGAGGTCCGATATCGCTCTAAGCACGCTCAAGGATGACGCCGCGGCGATCCATCGAGCTGCTACCGAGTACGGCGCCATCAATACAACCCTGGCGCCTAAGATCGTGGCGCTCACCAAGGAGCTCCGAAATGCGAAGCCTCTTCCCCCTGATTGCCGGCCTACTCCTGACCGCGTGCGCAACCTCGACGCCGCCATCGACGCCGCCAACAAGGCCATCCCTAGATAGCGCCCTGGCGGCATCGTGCCCGCAGGTCGAGCGCCCCGAGTCCGATGATTACGATGTCTGGCAGGCCTGGGCAATCGATCTCCTCGGAAAATACGCCGACTGTGCCGCCCGCCATTTCAAGACCGTTCAAGCTTGGCCCAAGTGAAAGAACAGCATGACTAAACCAGCAACAGTAGACCCGAAGCTGCTCGAGTACGCGACCAGCACGCAGGCGCGTTATATCGAAGCCATCAAGGAGCATGGCAGCATCCGCGCCGCGTCGCGCGCGCTCGGCGTAGGCAAGTCGGCCATTCAGGACTCGCTCGGCCGACTCAAGAAGGCAGCTGCTGTCCGAGGCTACGCCCCGGAGTTCGATCTGCAGCACGCCGTGGCGCCAGGACAAGTCCTACGTGGAGCGTCGACGCTTTACCGGGATGGCCAGCCGATCATGCAATGGGTGAAGACTCGGGCCGACGACGTGGCAATGGCGGAGATCATGCGCGCCGGCTTTGAGGCTATGGCGTCGGAGCTCCCCCGCGTCAAACCGGTTAAGGCGCCGAAGGTCACGAACGCCAAGCTGGCTAACCTGTACACGCTCACCGATTCGCACGTCGGCATGTTGGCCTGGCATCGTGAGAACCTGGCGCCAAACGGGGACTGGGATCTGTCGATCGCTGAGCGGGTGCTCGCCGGCTGCTTCGAACATATGGTGAATGCGAGCCCAGCGGCCCGCGTTGGCATCGTTGCCCAGCTGGGCGACTTCCTGCATTCGGATGGTCTGGAGGCGAAAACCCCGACGTCGGGGCACATACTCGACCAGGACGGTCGCTTCCCGAAAGTCGTTCAAGCCGCGCTCCGGATCCTGCGCCGGGTCGTCGACTTCGCCCTGGCCAAGCATGAGCGTGTGGTCGTTCTGCTCGCCGAAGGTAACCACGATCTCGCCAGCTCGGTTTGGCTCCGCGCCATGTTCAAGGCCCTGTACGAAAATGAGCCTCGGGTCGAAGTCATAGATTCGGAGCTGCCATACTACGTCTACCAGCACGGCAAGACGATGATCGCCTGGCACCATGGCCACCTCAAGAAGAACGACCAGCTCCCGCTCCTGTTTGCCGCCCAGTTTCCGAAAGTATGGGGCGACACAGAAAAGCGCTACGCCCATGTCGGCCACCGCCACCACGTAGAGGAGAAGGAGCACGCCGGCATGTCGGTGATCCAGCACTCGACCCTGGCGTCACGTGATGCCTACGCCGCACGCGGCGGCTGGATGAGCGAACGTCAGTGCACGGCGATCACTTACCACGCCGACTTCGGCCAAGTCTGCCGGAACACGGTCACGCCGGAGATGCTCGAGGCGGCGTAGCGCGGCGCCGGCCCGGTTGGGTCAGTACGCGCAGCGCGAGCTCGATCGGTAAGCCTCGCTCAGCCAGCGCTCTTGCCGCTGGTAAGATGCCATGCGATCGGCTCACGTTGACCGCCGCTTCAAGGTATAGCGCAGTTTGCTTGTTCACCCGTTTGTCCATCTAACGATGATGGCCCGAACGGACGTGTGGTGGCGTGACCTAGATCAGAGCATGCGGCTGATATACTGTATGCCTGTACAGTTAAAATGAATACCATGGGCTTCAAGCCGCCGCTGAGTAGAGACACGCTTCGCGAGATACAGAATCGCAACCTAGACTCTGCTGATGTCCACGCGCTGCTGTGGGAAATAAAGCGTTTGCGGGCGACTGTGCTTCATGCTGATCAGCTACAGCGGCTGCTCACGACCTTATCCGGACCCCAAGGAGACGTGCTGGAAGCGCTTCGCGAAAAACTCAAGGACGAGCCATGTGTGCGTGAATTCCCGCGCCTGCCGCCTGGCGTCTGAGCCGACTTGTCGTCTGGGACTTCTGAGCGGTCCTGCGCTAGGGACGTGCATCAGTTTGCCAAGTCTGTCGATGTGTTGCGCTAAGTAAAACGGCACCGCCTGGGTGCCGTTTTACTCAAGTGCGAACCGCACTACATCTAGTCAAAATGACGTGTTTTACGAGCGGTCGCGACGCTTCGTCCAAGTTGGTCAACCGTACGCGAGTTTTGAAATCACTCAGGCCAATCGTCGCAGCAAGTTGGCCGATGCATTCGTCAGCGAACGAGGGGGTGAGACTCTTGTAGTGGAAGTCGATTTCGATGCTCGGGTACTCTTCGAGAAAGCGAAGCAGCTCCTCTCGAGCTCTGGCCCCTACCGGCCGGGTCGTCAATTCACTGGCCACCGAATCAATGTCTACACTAAAAGTCGAAATCGTCATCGTCCATTCCTTCTGGGAGGGGAAAAGCTTTGTAGACCTTGGTGATGTCCATAGGTCGATCAAGATCCCACTCAATTACTAGCAGAGTACCATTCCAGCGGGAACGCGTGTTTGAGGCACTCGTTCTCGCACCGGACAGATGGAAAGCTTCGTTTCCAGAGCGCACATATAGCACTCCATGGTTCTGCTCCATCAGTCCTCTCGCCACAGCGAGTCCATACCCTGAGTGTCCCTTACCTGGTTTACTTGTTATACCGTACGCGGTTGCCATCTGACAACTGTTTTCGGTCTTAAGCCTGTCGAGCAGCAGGGGATTCCCCATCAGTGAGCGGCGGATGCCAATGCCTGAGTCGGCAATTGCGATTTGCGCCCGACGCCCGACACTCCATACTTGAGCACAAACGACCCCGAACAGTCCGTCGCTCGCTTCTGAATGGGCGTGGCAATTACCCAACAGTTCCCGCAGCATCACGTAGACCGCGTCGAGAGTTTTTGGATCGGAACAGACAGGGGTGAACAGAGCCAAAAGAGCCTTCGCTGTTGGCTCGACCATAGCCTCGTCTTCCAAGAGCTCAAGAGGATGGTAGCGGCCGGCAGGGTTACGTTCAAATGGCCCATGCGGCGAAGGAATGTCGACGGCGTCCCACAAATTCATTGTGTGGGCGTACCTGGATATCTTTTCCGGCAGGTTCAACTGGGTCGCATGATCACGCCTAAGTGTGTGCGCCAGGGTTGCGAAGTGAAACGGTTTGACGAACTTCGGTCCTCTGCAGCGACGTTCGCGGCAGAGAATATCGAGTTCGTCGATCCAGTCCTCAATGTCAGCAGGTTGTACCTGATCCATAGCCTGATACCGTGAAAAATTTTGATGGGCAAGTGGTCCTACCGCACGAGCGCCGACTTTGCGTTGTTACTCTGCAACACTTAGGCAAAATATTCTTGCAACCGCCGAAGCCTAGATTACAACCCTACTTTACAAGACAAACATCAACTTGATATCAACGTTGCATCAAGTAAATAGTAACCAAATAGGAAAGTAAAGGGTTAGTAAAGACTTAACCCTGGCACTTTGTAAATTCCGGTTGTAAAGAGATGTGGCCATGTTCTGGCCGGGGGTGGAGTGTACTCTTGCGAGACTTGAAATCTTGTTGTTATGCTGGTCGCAATGGAAGAGATTCCAGATAGTGCAAGCCCCGACACACTTTCCACGGCGAGTCGGGGCCCGCATCCCACAACCTGTACGAATGCTGAGTGTCTCAGCGGAAGGAGATGTATGAAGGATAGACCCGAGTCATCAGAAGGTCAACAAAACGTCACGATTACGGTAGCACCAGAACCGCGGTTGGCGTTGACGCGCGAGTGTATGCACTTCCTAAGCGATCAATGGGACTACCTGGCAGTCGAGACTTGTCGATCAGACGACACTGCGGTTGAGCTGGCCGTCGAGGCGGTCGTCGCCATGCGGCGCCTGGCGTGCCACCTTGGTGTTGAACTGAAGAGCGGTTTCGGCAGGGGCTGGGGAGTTTGCCGTCGCGCTGAAGTAGCTCGGTCGCTCCTCGTTGAGGCAACCTGACGCAGTCCTGCGAGCGCGAGCTACTTACGACAGGGATGATGCTGTCGTAATCCCTACGCGGGCTGGCACTCCTGCTAGAGGCTGAGGAGGGCTGGCCGTGCTGGAACGGCCGTGAATCGAGCGGGTTCATTGACGTCCTGCTGCGTTATTCAACAAACCGCAATTCAATGAAATCAGGTACTTGCGCGCCTGTATTTCATGAATGAATAACGCAGCGTCAGCTCAGCAAACGGCTGATTCGAAACGACAAATTGTCAAGCGAGCGCCTGACTTCTAAGCTGTGGGTCGGGGGTTCGATTCCCTCAGGGCGGGCCAGTTTTCTCCACCGACCCGCCCATTGGACATCACGCCTTCCGGCCGTCCAGCCCGCCGCGCGTCCGCCACAGCGAATACCCGATCCCCGCCGCGATCAGCACCGCCGTCACCGCCAGCGAGAGGCTCGCCGGCACCTTGCCCTCGAACACGAAGTCGCCCAGGAAGATCTTGGAGCCGATGAACACCAGCACCGCCGCCAGCGAATACTTCAGGTAGGTGAAGCGTTCCACCATCGCCGCCAGCGCGAAGTACAGGGCGCGCAGGCCCAGCACCGCGAAGATGTTCGAGGTGTAGACGATGAACGGGTCGCTGGTGATGGCGAAGATCGCCGGCACGCTGTCGACCGCGAAGATCACGTCCGTCACCTCGACCATGCACAGCGCCAGGAACAGCGGCGTGGCCAGCAGCAGGGTGTGGCCCGGGCGGGCCGGATCGGGGTCGCGCACCAGGAAGGCGTTGCCGCGCATGCCCTCGGTCATGCGCAGGTGGCCCTTCAGCCATTTCAGCACGGCGCTGTCGCGGATCTGGTCCGGGTTGTCGGAAGCGAAGAACATCTTGATGCCGGTGAGGACCAGGATCGCGCCGAAGATGTAGAGCACCCAGTAGTAGCTGGCCACCAGGGCCGAGCCGGCGCCGATCATGATGCCGCGCGTCAGGATCACGCCCAGGATGCCCCAGAACAGCACCCGGTGCTGGTAGGCCGCGGGAATCGCCAGCGTCGCGAAGATCAGCGAAATCACGAAGATATTGTCCAGCGACAGGCTCTTTTCGATCAGGAAGCCGGTGTAGAAGTGCAGGGCCTTTTCGCTGCCGAAGGCGTGCCAGACCCAGAGCCCGAAGGCCAGGCCGGCCGCGATATAGAGCGCGGAGAGCTTGAGGCTCTCGCGCACGCCGATGACATGGTCATCCTTGTTGAGCACGCCCAGGTCGAAGGCCAGCAGCGCCACCACGATAACGACGAAGCTTGCCCACATCCAGAGCGGTGCGCCGAGCCAGACGGTATACAGCAGTTCCATGATGTCCTCCTTGCGCCGTCAGCTGCCGGCGGGTTCGAGCGCGGGCATCCACGCATGGGTCGCCCGGCGCAGCAGCCGGCGTTCGCGGTGGTCGATCACCTTGTCGGCGCGCACGATGTCGAGCATGCCCTGCAGGACCAGCACGCGCAGCAGGGGCGCGTCGACTTCGGCCAGGAGGCGGTCGATCGTTTCCGGATCGAGTTCCACGTCGCCGTCCTCGCGCCCGCCGGCGCCGGCCAGCAAGTCCTGGCACAGCTCGCCGGCGGTCTCGTCGAAGCTGTCCTCGCTGACTTCCAGCCGGCGCAGCAGGCCGCTGTGGTGCAGGGCCTTGAGCTCTTGCGGCGCCAGCCGGCCGTCGATGATCATCGCTAGCGCGAGCAGGCGGCAAATGGCTTTGTGGCTATTGGTGGCGTACGTTCTCATGGCAATCCTCTTCAGTGGTGAACCGGAGTAACCACTATACGAAGCGGCAATGCGAAAGTAAAATCGAATAAAATTTCGCAATCATCAATATTTTTGGTTGTATCGAGCCATGATCAATTACAAGCACCTGCAGTACTTCCACGTGGTTGCGACCACGGGCACGGTGGCGCGCGCGGCCCAGCAGCTGCACGTGTCGGCCCAGGCCATCAGCACCCAACTGCAGGTGCTCGAAGCCCATCTCGGCGAGGAACTGTTCCGGAAAAAAGGGCGGATGCTGGAGCTCACCGAGGCCGGCAAGACCGTGCTGCAATATGCCGAACAGATCTTCAGCATCGGCAACGAGCTGGAGCAGGCGATCCGGCGCGGGGTGTTCACCGGCGCCGAGACCCTGCGGGTGGGCATCTGCGACGTGATCCCCAAGACCATGGCCTTCCGGCTGCTCCAGCCCGCGCGCGAGGCGGGGCTGGCGATGCGCCTGGTGTGCCGCGAAGGGCGATTTGCCGACCTGGTGCAGGACCTGAGCGCGCACCGGCTCGACCTGGTGATCTCCGACCAGGGCCTGCCGCCGGGCGGCACGGTGCGCGGGCATACGCACCTGCTCGGCTCCAGCGCCATCGCCGTGGTCGGCCATCCGCAGCTGTGCGCAGCCTGGCAGGGGACATTTCCGCAGCGCCTGAAGGGCGCGCCTTTCCTGATGCCGGGGCAGGACGCGACCCTGCACAGCCAGCTCAAGGGCTGGCTCGAGTCGCAGCGCCTGCGTCCCATCGTGGTGGGCGAATTCGACGACGGCGCGCTGCTGATGTCCTTTGCCGGGTCCGGCGCCGGCTTCATCGCCGTGCCCGCCGTGCTGGCGGCGGCCGTGTGCGGGCAGTACGGCCTGGAGCAGCTTGGTACGGTGGACGCGATCGTCGAGCAGTTCTACGCGGTGACCGTCGAGCGGCGGGTCGACCATCCCGCGCTGCAGCGCATCCTCGACCGGGCGGACGAAGTGTTCGTGGCGGCAGCCTAGTGCAAGTGAGGCCAAACGCGGCGCACTTGGGGTGGAAGGCGGCGCCGGGTTATCATGCGTGCCGCGGCTTGGCCGCCGTCCTGTGCGCCGCCAGGGTGACCCGATCGATCTTTCCGTTTGACAGACCATGCAGTTTCTTGATGTCCCCTATGCCGACAAGGACGGCGCCAAGGCGCTCGGCGCCCGGTGGAACCCGACCCGCAAGCGCTGGTACGTGCCCGATGGCGTGGCGGTCGAACCCTTCGCCAAATGGCTGCCCAAGGCTGGAGCGGCCGGCGCCGGCGGCGCCGGTGGCGTGAAAGCGCGCGTCGATGCCTATGCCGCCAAGATCGTGACCGGCGCGCATTGCTTCGACTACACGCACGACTGCAATCCCTTCGAGCCCTGCACGGTGTGCGAGGCGGCGCTGGCCGGCACCGACTGGGCCGCCGCGCGCAGCCGCCTGGCGGAGCTGAAGGCCAAGTCCTAGCCTGCGGCCGAAGCGTACGCCTGCCTGCGCCGCTGCGTGCTACTGTGCGTAGCCGCGGCGGCCCCTTCGCCGCCGTTCGCCTGCCGAAGGAGGAAACCGCATGGCCCTGGTCCGCACGCTGCATCGACTCCTGTTCCTGCTGATGCTCGCTTGCGCCGCGCACGGCGCCCAGGCCCAGGCGCCGGTTCCCCAGGGAGACGCCTTCAGCCTGCAGCTGGCCGCGGCGGAGGGCGCGGCCCCGGACGAAGGCAGCGTGCAGTTCATCGGCACCGCGACGGTGCTGATCCGCTTCCAGGGCTTCACCATCCTGACCGATCCGAATTTCCTGCACAAGGGCGACCACGTCCACCTCGGCTACGGGCTGAAATCGAAGCGTCTCACCCAGCCGGCGATCGCGTTCGAGAACCTGCCGCCGATCGACCTGGTCGTGCTGTCGCACCTGCATGGCGACCACTTCGACCAGCTGGTGCAGGAAAAGCTGAACCGCGCCACGCCCATCGTCACCACCAAGGAGGGCGGTGAAGGGCTCAAGCGCATGGGGTTCACGCGCGTGTTCGGCCTGTCGGTCTGGGACCGGCTGGAAGTGAGCAGGGGCGGGGCGCGTCTGCGCGTGACGGCCACGCCGGGACGCCATGGGCCGGCCGGCGTGGCGGCGCTGCTGCCCAGGGTGATGGGAGCGGTGCTCGACTTCGGCGCCGATTCGCAGGCGCCCGACTACCGCATGTACATCAGCGGCGACACCCTCGTCTACGAGGACATCCAGGCGATCCCCAAGTACTTCCCCGGGATCGACCTGGCCCTGCTGCACCTGGGCGGCACCCGCATTCTCGGCGTCGTCAAGGTGACGATGGACGGCAAGGACGGGGTGCGCATGATGCAGCTGGTGCGGCCGAAGAAGACGGTGCCGATCCACTACAACGACTACGACGTGTTCAAGTCGCCGCTCGAGGACTTCGCACGCGAGGTCAAGGCGGCCGGCCTGGACAAGGACGTCATCTACCTGTCGCACGGCGAAACCTACCAGTTCGCACCGGCCCGGCCTTGAAATGCCCTAGGGCTTGACGGGCGCGCGGCGGGCCGCGCTTGCTATCGTGCGCGTCTCGCGCAACTGCCGAGTAAACGCTAAGATGCCAGCTTGACAAATATGCAAGCGGATGGGCATGCCTCCAGCGAACCCCAGCAGCCGACACCAGCCACATCGCCGCGCCGACCGTCGCCTCGGGACCGGGGTGGCGGTATCGGTATTGCTGCACGCGCTGCTGCTGTCGCTGCAGTTCGGCGTGCCTGGACTCGACCTGGGCGGTGGTGGGCCGATCACGGTCAGTCTTGCGCCGGCGCCGCCGCCACCGCCTGCGTCCTTGCCCGAACCGCTACCCGCCCCGGCCAAGGCTGAGCCGGTCATATCTCCCGCACCGGCGCCCCCGCCGCAGCGGCCTGCGAGCGGCTTGCGCCTGGTCGATCCGGTGGCGCCGCCGGCCGCGCCTGCCGAAGCGGCGGCCGTGCGTCCGAAACAGAAGGCTTCTTCCACGCCCAAGCGCAGTCGTCCCCGCTTGCTGAAGCGCCGCGTCGCACCGGTCAGCACACCCTTGATCGCGGCCGAAGCACGCGCCGAATCGGATTTCAGTGTCCCCTTGCCCGAGCTGGAAGCAGGGCCCGAAACCGTGGTCGCGGATGCCCCGCCCGGTCCGGAAACCGCCGGCGAACCCTCGGTGCCTGACAGCGCCGATACAGCGCTGGCGGCGCTGGCGGCGCAGGAGGCCGAGGCCGCGGACGAGACGCAGCGGCTGGCTGCCGTGGAAGAGGAAGCGCGCCGCGCCGGGGAGCGGGAACTGCTGGCCGCCGCCGAGCGCGAGGCCCGTGACAGGCTCGCGCAGCAGCTGGCCGAGCGGAACGCCATCGAAAGGGCTGAACAGGCCCGGCGCGACGCGGCGCAGGCAAGGCTGGAGGAAGAGCGCCGTGCGCAGCAGCTGGCCGAGCGGGAGCGTGAACGACAGCGCCTGGCGCAGGAAAGCGCGGCGCAGGAGAACGCCGATCAATCGCGGCGCCGCGAACAGGAGGAACTGGCGCGCAGCCAGACCGAACAGCGGAGCGCCGAGGAGGCGGCCGCGCGCGAGGCGCAGGTCCTGGCCCGGCGCCGTGCGCAAGACGAGCAGCGCCGGCGCGATGAAGCCTTGCGACTGGCGCAAGAGGAAGCCAAAAAGCTGGCCGAACGAGAGGCCGAACGGCAGGCCGAACGCCGGCGTGCCGAAGAGGTGGAGCTCCGCCTGGCGCAGGAGCGCGCGCTGCAGGCCGCCGAGCACGCCCAGGCCGAACGCCTGGCGCGGCAAGCGGCGGAGCGCGCCGAAGCGGAACGCCTGGCGCGGCAGGCGGCAACCGAATCGGC